>DATMPC010000071.1 GCA_035567895.1 Terriglobales bacterium
TAGATTGGAGGCACGCAAAAAGATTTATTAATTTTCTCCGCGCCGAGCGAATAGATCTCGTACATTCGCACTTGTTCCTGGCGAGCCTCTTCGCGTCGCCGCTGGCTCGCCTCGCGGCAGTATCTTCGGTGGTCGAGACCTTTCACCTTCGCGAGGTCTGGAGAGAGGGCCAGTGGCTGAAAGGCAGTTTCTGGTTGGACCGTCAGATCGGCCGTCTTGTTGATCGTTACATAGCGGTCTCGCACGCGGCCGAGCGCCATCTGCTCGAAAACAAGCGAATCGCACGTTCCAAGGTCATAACCATTCACAACGGCCGTGACTTGGCGCGGTTCCATCCGCCGACGCGCAACGAGATCGGTTGCGCGCGGGAGCAGCTTGGTGTTTCTGACAATCAGGTCATGCTCGTGCTCGGCAGGCTTGAGCAGCAAAAAGGCCACGTGTTTCTTATCGAGGCGTTTAAAAGGCTCGCGGCGCGGCGACCGAAACTGATCGCATTGTTCGCCGGGTCCGGTGCACTCGAATGCGAGCTTAAGATCCGTTGTCAGGCTGCAGGCCTGACGGATCGGATCGTCTTCCTCGGTTACCGCGACGACACCGAGCAATTATTGGCAGCTGCCGATCTGGTCGTCCTGCCTTCGCTTTTTGAAGGATTGCCGCTAGTCGCGGTTGAAGCCTTGGCGATGGCACGGCCAATGGTTGCCACCGACGTGGAGGGAACTCGCGAGATCGTCACCGACGGGGAGACGGGGCTTCTCGTCCGAGCAGCAGATCCTGCGGCACTGGCTTTCGGTATCGAACGGTTACTTGCCAATCCGGCCTTGGGCGCTCGCCTGGGCCGGCGAGGTCGCGCCGTGGTCGAGCAGAATTTCGATATCCGTCAACAGATCGCAAGGACAGTCGAGGTGTATCAGCGGCTATTGGACCAAAAGATGGGTCAAGCAGGCCCGCTGAAAGCTCCAAGCACGACGCTTAAGGAAAACATCGGACTTACATGACTCGTATCGAGAGAGAACTCCTATGGAACTTAATATTTTTAGCTCACCGATAGTAACCAATGTCGCGTGCGCGGTATTCTACGTTGCCGCCGGGCTCTTGTTGTACACCTGGGTGCTCTACCCGGCGATGCTCGCAATCCTTCCCGCTCGGCGCCGCAAGGCTGCTTCTGGGTCTCGCAGTTCTATTCAGCAATATCCTTTCGTGTCGATAGTAATCGCCGCCTACAACGAAGAGGATGTGATCGAGGCAAAAATTCGAAGCTTTCTTACAGACACCTATCCCGGAATGTCTGAACTGTTGATTGTCTCCGACGGGAGCACTGATAGAACTGTTGAAATCGCGACTCGTTTTATGAGCGACCGTGTCCGCCTTTTCGCTCAGTCCACTAACCGGGGCAAAGGGGCCGCTCTCGCGCTGGCGGTGCCTCGGGCGCGGGGAGAGATCCTGGTCTTCACCGACGCGACGTCTGTGTTTGCGCCGCAGACGTTGATTGAACTGGTTCGCCCCTTCGCTGATCGCAGTGTCGGACTCGTTACCGGAAGAGTGAGAGTTGAAGGCTGCCCGGTAGCAGGATTGTATCGTCGCTATGAGGACGTAATCGAGCAGTTCGAACAGCGTGGCGGCGTGATCTCCACAGCACACGGCTGCGTCTACGCGCTGCGTCGTTCGCTGTGGTGCCAGCATGATCCCCGCCTGACGAACGATTTTTTCCATCCAATCCTTGTGAACCTTCGCGGCTTTGATGTCGTCGTTGTGCCTGAGGCCGTATGCACCGAGAACTACTGTCCGGACTCCAAAATACAATTTCACAGGCAGGTCCGGATGGTCGCGCTGGCGGCGTTCGTCTACTTCAAATACCTGCCGGTCTTACTATTCGCCGCGAAATGGCGTCCTCTGTTCATTCTGACCTCTCACAAACTCATGCGTTGGCTCACGGTTCCATTCCTTGCGTTGCTTGGAATCGCGCTCTCCTGCCTCGTTGGCCAAGGAATGATCTATACGGCAGCTTTTTGTGCCGAATTGATCTTTGTTGCGGCTGTCGTGATGGGTGCACTGGTCAAGCGCTTCGGCCTACACAGCAGGCTCAGCTTAGTAGTGGAATTTGTGATCCTTAACTGGGGAGGAACTCTCGGGCTCTGGGAGGCTGGTCGCGGCCATTTGCCGACGGTCTGGGAAACCACCACTGGCGCCTCGGTTTCCCACGCGACTTCACTCAGCTGAATCGGAGGCAAGCATGTCAGGAGCGAACATCTTTATTCTGGTCGACGGACTAGGCTGGGAGTGGCTACAGACCATACCTTTTCTCACTGAAGTAGCCCCTTACCGGCGTCCGCTGGCCACGGTCTTCGGTTACAGCGCAGGCGCGATACCGTCGATATTGACCGGTCGTTATCCGACTGACCACGGTCGCATGGCGATGTTCCATCGCGTTCCCCAAAGCGATTCGCCGTTTCGAAGCTTCGCGTGGCTGTGCTCGATGCCTCAGGCATTGGTCGAGAACCGCTACCTACGGCATGTGGTCGAGTATGGCGCAAAAGGACTTCATGGATTTGCGGGCCACTTCGATCTCTATGATGTTCCGCTCAGGTATCTACCCATGCTTGATATCTGTGAAAAGCAAGACATCTACCAACCTGGCGGGATTCCAGGATCGACGAGCATCTTCGACTTCCTGGAGAACAAAGGTATCGCCTACCGCTCGTATTCGTACCATCAGGGTTCGGACTTTCAACTCATCGATATGCTCGAAGCTGAC
>DATMPC010000072.1 GCA_035567895.1 Terriglobales bacterium
CGGGTGTACGGACCCTTCGGCGCGGCTTCTAAGCTTCGTATGCCACGCTCCACATTGGAGTCGAAGATCAGGTCTCTGAAGATCGACAAGGACCGCTTCAAAACCGCTGACCCCTCGAAGTACAGCTAGCACGGATTTGGACCTGATTCTCGCAACGTCGATCTTAGCCGGAACTTTCGAACGTTGTTGGGGTGTGGTTGATTTAGCTCTTGCCCCGTGGAACCAAGGCGCGCAGTCAGGCGAGGCCGTGACCTAACTCGCAGAACCATAAAGAGTCAGCCAGTCTGTAAAGCGGAATTTCTACGAATTCTTACGGAGGAAGCGCTTGAACTCCTCACTATCATTTAGGTGCAGACATCCGAGGCTCATTCTGAGTCCTCTTCAGGGAGCGTCGGAGCGTCTAATACGAGGTCCGGAAGTTGTAGAACAAAAACCGTCTTTCCCGGAATGGATTCCTCGAGATTCAGGCAACCTCCATGCTCACGCGCTGCTTGTTCTGCGATCGTCAGTCCAAGGCCAGTGCCTCTGACTTTCTCGGCACTCACGAACGGTTGAAAGAGCATATTGCGAATGTAATCAGGCACTCCAGGGCCATTGTCTTGCACGCGGATGCAAATGGACCTTTCATCGTTGCAAAGTGAAATCTCAACTCTCTTCGGAGGAGGACAGTGCTTCAATGCCTGGCATGCGTTAAGCAGCAAATTATAGATAGCACTCCCAAGTCTTTGACTATCGATCCGGGCCTGGAGAGAGGGCGCCTCGCAGATCACCAATTCACACTCCCGTGCATCGGGATGGGATCGAACAATCCCTGCTGCGTGTTGAATCAGCAGGTTCATCGATTCCGGCTGGAGACGGAAGGTTTTATCCGTCCGGACAGAGACAAGAAAAGAATCGAGCAGGGCGGTCGCATCGTGGATCGTTCCGCGCACTCCTGCCAGGAGCTGCTCGCGGTCTGTCTGACATATATCCGGATCGCTCACAAACTCGATATCGCAGTAGATGCTGGCTAGATAGTTACGGATATCATGTGAAATGAAGAGGCCTAGCGTTTGGCTAGCGGTTGATCGCTCGAATTTGAGCACATTCTCGTTCGTCGGTCGCAACTCTTCTAAGCCATGATTACACCGATGGTTGGGCTCTGGTGTATCCACGGCGCCATTCTTGTCAACCCACATTTTCCGCTCGTATTTTCTTAGTGTTTGTCTACGTGGCATTCGATCCTCCAGGATGTGCTTGCCATTTCAATCAACGTTAAGAGTTAAGCATTCGAGCGCCATGAACGTGGGCTGATAATGAAGGCTTCGACTTCTCACAGACGTTGTTAGATCCTTCACTGCAGAACCTCCCCGGCTTGAACATCAGTGCTTGACTGACGCTGGAGAGACAGCACGCGGGCCATCATGACATCGCGCCGGGAGCATCTGAGAAGAATCGCGCATTCCTCATCGGACTGCCCTTCCAGAATCGAGATGACGAAAACAAAACGCTCGAACGCGTCCAGTAAGAGGACTGGGGCAAAGGGGATGTTATCTGCCCACCTTGCCGGTTCCTTGAGACTGATGCGCGACACGTCATCCGCGTGCTCAGGCGCAGGCATGATCAACTGGATCGCATGCTTGATTACTGCCCGCCGTGTCCAAAAACGCGGCCAATCCATGGAAACCCCGATCCCCTCCCGACATTCTCCTATCGCGGAAACAAGGCACTGCTCAGCTTTATCATGGTCTGCGGTTAGAAGAAACGAGAGCAGGTACTGACTCTGCATCTCTTCGATCAAGTTTGCGTATGACGTTCCAATTTCGTTAACGAAATGCATCGGCTCCAGCATATTCACCTCTTTGGTTTATAAGTGCGTCCGCCGATCACTTTGGATAAAGCCCCGGCCGTAGAAAACAGAAGGAATGATCCGGGCACGCAGCTCACGCTACGGATCGCTCGAAGTCTTCATAGACTGAATGAGTTTCAACTTGCACGACGAAAGGTGACGACTGCAAGGTGCCGGCATACCGTACGACTGCTATCGGGTTGGCACAAGTGAAGCGTGCAAATACATCATTCGTCGTGTGCTGTATGCGAGTATTTGGCCGGTGGAATTTACGGGTTGCCCGTGCGGCAAGCATGGTAAGCATGTAGCGGTTTGAAATGTATGTCATTGCGCCAAAAACTAGTTCGGAACGCATCGCGTCCTCCTAAGATATTGCGGTTACTTAGCTTCTTAAGCCCTGCCGCCCGATCGGTACCGGTTCTGACGTTGCTCGATTGCACTTTTAGAGCCAATCTCAATCTGCAAGCCATGGGAGGTATTTCTGGTCCCTCCTGGTTTTGATCAACGAGGATATCTTGGCGATTCCCGCGCTCCCCAGAAGAAGTTCACCACACGGCATTTGCCGGAAACATTGTTGAGCAAGTACGGCCCCCCAGATCGTCACTGAAAAGCGTTGACGAACCGTGGGAGCCCATCAAGAAAACCATCCCACTGACGGCAGCTTTGTACAGCATTCGCCAATTTTGGCGAACCTCGCCAATCGTCGAGTTCGTCAACTGCCATAGCTTCAGTCGCTTACGACTGGCACCGTGATTGCGATAGAGATAAAAATTGTAAAGAGGGCACGATGCTGAGGAGGTTGAACTGTGGCGCTGAAAGTCGTATGGAAGAATCCGCTGCCATTGATCAGGACTAAGCCAACGCTTTGGAAAATCGGCAGCGATCAGTTTGGCGCCGTGTATGCGGTCACTGCGCAGGATTACACGCGGGAGTTTGAAGTGCTACCGGGCGAAGTTGCCTGAACTCGGATGTTTGATCCTTGTTCGAAGAGAGGGCAGATGCTGAAGATTCAGAGAACATCGAACGGGCAGGTCGTCTTTGCGCTGAGCGGCCGGATGGATGAAGAACACATAGCTGAGTTGGAAGCACTCATTAGGTCGGAGACCAGCGGACGCCTCATTGTCTTGGACCTAAGGAACCTAACTCTAGCAGGTCACGAGGCCATCAGCTTTCTCGAGCGCTGCGAGGCGGATGGCATCACACTGATAAATTGCGCAGCATACGTCCGTGAGTGGATCACGAGACAACAACGCGGAAGGTAGCACTCAAGCAGAGCCTTGATGTGTGAGCATCGGGGTTACAGCAAACGACGGAGGGTGGTCAAGAATGGCAACAGAAGCAAGCTGGGCAAGTGAAGCGCCGGCAATCAACCATACTGCATCCTACGGAGTCGGAGAAGCGGCATCGGAAGAAGTCGCACTCGACAGTGAATTTCCTTGCTACGGATTACCACAAATTGTCGGTAATAGCGCTGCCCTCCAGCGCGTACTCGGCATGGTGCGTCTTGTGGCCCCAACCAACGCCACGGTGTTGATTTGCGGGGAAACAGGAACTGGAAAGGAATTAATTGCAGAAGCCATTCACAAGTGCAGTGACCGTGCGACCCGCCCTTTCGTGAAGCTGAATTGCGCCGCAATTCCTGCAGGCTTGCTTGAGAGCGAACTGTTCGGTCACGAGCGTGGCGCCTTCACAGGTGCCATCGCCCGACGCGTCGGACGCGTCGAGTTGGCTAGCCGCGGCACCCTGTTCTTGGATGAGATCGGCGAGATGCCGCTGGAGCTGCAGCCGAAGTTGCTGCGGGTGCTCCAGGAGCGGGAGTTCGAGCGACTAGGCGACTCGCGAACCTTAAAGAGTAATGCTCGTCTGATTGCCGCAACGAACCGGGATTTGGGAACTTTGGTTAGCGAACAGAAGTTCCGCTCGGATCTCTACTATCGCCTGAACGTTTTTCCCATTCGTGCTTCGGCACTACGCGAGCGGCCCGAGGATATTCCGCTGCTGGTACGACACTTCGTGCAACAATTCAGCCGAGGCATGAACAAAAGCATCGAGACTATCCCTTCGGAAGTCATGACCGCATTAGTGCGGTATCCGTGGCCTGGCAACGTACGGGAATTGCAAAACCTCATCGAGCGAGCAGTCATCGTCTCTACCGGATCGGTTCTCAATCTGTCCATGGAAGAACCGCAACTTAGTGCCAATGGGCTGCCAGTCAGTAGTCACGGCAACGGGAATTTGCGGGCGACTCTCGAGGAAGCCGAACGGCAAGAAATCGTTGCCGCTCTCGAAAAAACAATAGGGAAGATTGCCGGTCCCAACGGAGCCGCAGCCCTTCTCGGCCTGAGGCGGTCCACGCTGCATTCTCGCATGCAGAAGCTCGGCATCAGCGTTTTCCGTGCAGCTACGTGTAGATGACCTGGCAACATCCTCGCGGCAGCCTCTGGTCGATGGATATTTGTTTTCCGGCCAGCACGAGGACCATGCCGACCACTCGCTGACGATTCACTCTCTGCCTGGCCTCGCCTGCCTGCTCACATCGAGGCTCAACTGCATTTTCTGATTTGTTCGAACGCGTCATCCAGGGTTGCGGCGCACACAACTTCTGGAGAGAGACTTGTGCGATCTCACCTTGGACAAAGTTCGACCGCACAGTCACCGGACCCATGTGACGCGAAAAAGCGAGTGGTTCTCGACCTGATTATTCAGTCATCATCCCGGTCATTGCCGTGCTTGGCACGCAGGTTGTTCTTGTAGACAGTTGTGCCGACAGCCCGGCCCAGGCGAGCTCCCGCGTCCTGGTCGGTTCGAAAATGTATCCCGCCGTAAACGCGAGCGTCGGAGATATCGTCGGTGATCTGCCTGAAGGATCCGTAGTGCAACACGATGGTGGGTACTGCGGGGTTTGACAACGTGATCGCATGTCCAGCTTCGCCATAAAGACGTCTCAGGACCTCGGCTCCCGAATTAGATAAGCTCCCGTGGTTTGAGGGATAGCTCGGGAAACATGGCGCCGGGATGAATGGAACGAAGTTCGGATCGCCATCGGTTTTCCGGTTGCCGTCCGTGTCACCTGCATGGAT
>DATMPC010000073.1 GCA_035567895.1 Terriglobales bacterium
TGCGATTCTGGAAAATGGCACGAAGCACCAAGTCATTAAATGGAGCCTTTTTCCAGTCCAGAGGCAAAAAACCGAGCGTTGCAAGCACTCGTCGGTATTCGAAGTACCTGTAAGCCTGAAACAATAGGACTATGGATATATAGACGAATAACATCGCGAAGATGGCGAATGCTGCTGCGGTACCCCTGCTGGCTCTTTCACTCCAAGCTTGAACCATGCAGATTGTCGCCAAAAGCACGCACACGATAACAATCACAGTGGCGTAAACGGTAGAAAACGCATTCTTTAGTTTGGAAGACATCGTGGCGAAGTATATCGTTCGCTGGGATAGGTGTTGAGATCAGGCGATAGCGCTCATTGATGTTTTGAGTGCAATGGCGATTTGACGCCAACTCCGACGCTACAATTGGCCTGTGATTGATGTTGATTCACCTGGCTTCAAGCGCTCTCTGGCGGAGGCGATTTCGTGGTGCGCTACTCTTCCACTCACAACTCACATAGATGAGCCTGCAGTCATTCGCTATCGTCGTGCTTTAGTTGAAAAGTCTCATCGACTCTTTCGGCGGGGGTACGAGAGACTGCGATACAACTGGCAAGAGCTTACGCAGAGTGATGAATGGCATCAGTCGAGAGCCATGCTGCAAGAAGCAGATCCGCTTTCACTTTCGACCCTTGATGCCCAACTTAGAAGCGCAGCTTTGAAACCTAGCTTTGCTATGGATGAATTTGCTAATGATGAAAGCTGGGCAGACGCTGTAGCCGAGGTAGTTGCAAAACGTTCTCAATTGCTCGACGCGGTGTTTCCAGAGGATGAAGCTAGTGCTCAAGACCAAGGGCGTCTGCTGGTATTTGTTCCCGGTGAAACGTTGATGGATGGCGGGGCAAAATACAGCTCAAACGGATTCTTTGATGTGAACAATGTGCCTCCCTGGGATACTTGGGTCTCCTTCTCTGACCGAACTCTAGTGAGTTGGGTGCCATCTGTGCTGGTGGAAACAGCTCAGCGGGGCATTGACGTCAATCCCGAAGCTTGCATCAGTTGGATCGACTGAGTCCCCCTCAGTTCCTGATAACAGGCGTTTACACGTTTTGACCGCTCGGGTTGATTGTGTAATGGCGATGTTACGCCCACTGTCCTTCCTCTGAACGTGCTTGACATGGGATCGCAGTACCAGACGTTTCAAAAACTTACGAATTGACCCGCAATTTACCTCTTGTGTATGGCCGCCCAAACGGAATGGTCGTGTATTGATGGACATGTCAAGAATCGTAACTAGCCTGCTAGTCGCAGCCGTGAGCTGCGGCCTTTCTTTCGCGCAAGCTCGGTCGGACGTAAGAGTCCTTGTGCTCAACTACAGAACGGACGTAAGAGTCCTTGTGCTCAACTACAGAACCGGACACCCGGTGAAGGGATGGGAAGTCGGGCTACATACAGGCACCGGTTGGGTGGTCGGCAGAACCGCGAAAACCGGCGAAGCAGTGTTCCGTATCTTCGACCCCGTACCGCAAACCCTGAGCATTGATCCTGAGGCAGGCGGGTGGTCTGCATGGTCCTGCACACAGGAATATTCATTTCAAACCTCGGAGGTATTGCAGACTGGGATAGCGGGAAAAGTTTTCAATCATCCTTTCTGCCGGACGCACATATCGTCAACCGCAGCACACGCAGGGGAAATCGTTATCTATGTGCGCCGTCTGAATCCATGGCTCACATTCCGCCGCGTTCTTTGGGAAACCTTCTACGGCTGAAGTCACCTGCTGAAATCAAGGCGTTATCACTCATTGACCCCGGCCTTGAATCGCTCATACACCTCCCATCCGGGATCGTATGCCGAATGAATCTCGATCGGGAATGCTGGCATTCCTGCAAATGCGTAATTGAGTCGGCTCATGAATTCATTTTCAGATTTTGCGTAATAAGTCCATTCTCGCAAGCCTTCACCGGTAGATACCAGTGTTAGCGTGGCAAAACCATCTTCGTTGAGAATCGACTCCAGAGCGTCTTCCAACAGGTTCATCCGTTGGTGGTCTTCGTCCATTGGTTGGCCGTTCTCGGATGGGTATTTCCACACGATGATGAATCGAAGGGGCTGACAGGCTCGGTCAAAAGACGCTCGCAATTCCTTGGCATAGCGGAAGATGATCTTTCTACCATTGTGCTCGTTGGTTGATATTGCCGTCGCCCAAACTTGGACGCCCGAATCGATTGCCATTTTTAGTTAGGGCCTTCAACTCATTCCAAAATGTCTCTGACGACGTGCGATCTAAGTGAGCAATGGAATTGTCGCGCGCACCGAACAGCAAGACACGTGGACTCTATCGCCACTTATCGCCGGAAGACTCTCGCATGTACTCCGGCACTGCCTCGAATCCACTACTAATCAGCCCTGAGCACAATGTGGTTAAACGCGAGTGATCGTTGCTGTAGAAAGTAGTGAATTCGTCGTGATCTGCGTAAATGGCAAATAGTTCCGGACTGGGAACGAACAAGAAGTCTATCCAATCCGATAAGGCCGCCACCAGTAGTTGAGAAATTTCTTTCTGTCCCTCTGCGGTAACGACGAACTCGTACCAGTCATCGGCCTGATCAGAACCACTTCCCAGCGCACGGATGAGGGTCTTAGGCTCGAATACTACTTCATCTGTGCTCAAGACAGCCTTTTCCAACTCGAATGGCGCGAGAAAAGTCGATACGAACCGTTCCAAGTCCTTAAGCGGAGTCTTGAAGGTTTTCTGGAACGCCGCTGGTACGGCACGGAACCGTTGTATCTCTTCTGTGCGCCTGTCGATGCGCGTGAGCATCCATCTACTCCAAACGCATGATACGCGCCAAGTTCTTTGTTGGCGTTAACAGGCCATTACGCTCATAACGCGGACCAGCTCGATTTACAGGTCACGGCCAACCCGGAAGCTATCCAGAAACGGGCTTGTAGGAAGTGCGTACCACTGCACCTTGAAAACGCAAGCCCCCTCCAACGGCAACGAGGTTTACACGCTGATTAAGCACAGCGGTGAAACCATCTTCAAAGAATTGGCATTTTGGGAAGGCGGGTTTCGCTACCGCCAAGTGGCAGAGATCCTCAAGAAAAAGTACGGCTCTCGTCTTACAGATCTAATTCCCACATTGGGAGGGTGGCTATACCTCGGCGGGGACAGTTTCGTAGCTCGTGGGACGCAGAAACAGCCAGAAAAGACCTATTCGGCAAAACAGGCGATCGGGCCTGACCACCTGCCGCAGATTTCTACGCGATTTCCAATTAAGTTCCAAGCAGCGGCAGATAAAGCGATATCTTGTCTTCTAGGTCGTCTCTCGCGCGCGCGCCATGTACGCAAAACGAACTCACGCTGGACTATCGCCGCGTGCTCTCTGGCACACTCTGGGCGAAACGCCCCTCCGAGTATCTACTTTGTTACTGGAAACGAAACAAAAATTGATGATAAGCTGTCGTGTACTCTAAACCGAAGCTTGTGAGTACTTCGGCAGAGAGTTCCGAAGTGCTTCGTAGTGCCGCTTTGGTAGTCGCAGTACCCCTGGCAGTACCCCTGTGGAAGCTCCGTAGTACGCGTGTAGTTCAAGTAAAAAACCTGGAGCGCTACAGATATGTTCGACGACGACCCCTTTACGGCAAATTCCGATTCGACAGTTGAGAACGTTCTTTCTCATAGCGACACTCGCGAGCTCAGCGGCGACAGCTCCCAAACACAAACGGATAGGCGGCGCACTTGCGCAGGCCTCACCCGTACTGGTGCGCCTTGCCGCGCGCGAGTTTCAGAAGGCGACTTCTGCAGCCTGCACGCCAATCCAGAACGTGCTGCCGATTTGGGTCGGCGCAGCGGAGCAGCTCGGCGCCGCAGCTCAATTGTTGAGCGCACGCTAAGGGACTTTCCTCCGCCCGAAACAATCGCAGAAATCAAAGGTATCCTCGCGCAAGTGCTAGTCGATCTTTGCGCGGGCAGAATCGACGGGAAAGACGCTTACGCGGTTGCATATATTGCGAATGTCTTGATGAAGACAGAGCAACTGCTGATTGGGGAAATTCCCTAGTCTCGACGTTGCAGAGCTCGAAATTCGGAAACGGAGCTACATCGTGTAACGGTGAGGCACTGGAGCATGACAAAGAACCTGGATATTAGAAAGCGATGATGCGAGATCCAACCGGCAACGCAAGAAACTGGACTGCGCTAGCGCAGTCCAGAGCTCCGTAAATTGGCGTTCATACCGTTCGAACGGTGGTGGGCGCGGAACGACATTGAACGGTAGTAGCGGCCGATCAAATTTGGCAGTGGTAGCTGACTTGGGACATACGCCATGAACGATCCTCAATTTCGGTACTCGCGAAGTGCAAAAATGCAACGCTCGAAGACTTGCGGGAAGCGTCATACGCCAACCGCAGAGCGCAAATACGTGAAAGCACCGTGCAGCAAAATGCGGTTGCCGTATCTCCTTTGCGGTTCATTCAGATTAATTTGATTTAGGAGAGCTTGAGTGGCAAACAAGACTTCGTCGCGGCCGAAAGCAGCTCAGAAATCACCAGGAGTCCACTCAACATCCGTCAGCAAATGGAACGCTTTGGAACACGGCATCTTGTTAAAGGCTGTCGTCCTCCAAAATGATGCAACTGGTGAAAAACAAGAAGACCTACATTTGGTTCTCGAAGAACTCAGGAATTCGCTGCAGCCGGTTGGAATCTTAGAGGAAATCCAGGTCGAGTTCATGGCAACCATATACTGGCGCCTCGGGAGGGCGCTCAAGAGTGAAGCTGGACTCTTGGACTATCATTCCGGACTTCGCACGTTAATCGAGGGTCTGGAGCGACTCGAAGAACGAGACGCAAATCGTCACGCAATGTCCATTGCAATGACCAAGGCCGCTGGAAGCGTCCATAACCGTGTTCTTGACGATAGTTGGGATTCTGCAAAGATCGAAACAAATGCGCTCAAGGGTCGCCAGAGCTCCCGCAATAGCTCTCTCGGATTGCAAGACTTAATAAATGCCTTGGATGGATTCATAAGCACCGTCAATGAGAAAGGACTTTTAGACGAAGGTGAGGTCGGGCTGTTGAGCGCACAATTTGGTTCCGAAGACCAATTCGTCGCACGAGCTTGTGGTGTAGTGGCAGAAGTAACGGAGACCAAGTGTGGCACGGGACTCGAAGGTACTGGAACAGAAGCCGCGAAGGAAAGCTTGCTCGCCGCTCTGATGGGCTTGCGTCAATCCTTAAGCGCGCGCTTAGATGCTGTACTGATGCTTGAAAAATCGAAGGTCGACGCTCTAAAACGTGCAAGCTTAGTGCCCGACGAAGGCGCCATGGATCGAATTCTTCGAAATCAAACAACGTTGCAAAGAGAGTTTTACTGCGCGCAACAAAAGCTCGAGCGTCTGCAGCGCATACGGAAACTACGAAGAAGTCCTTCCTCGAACAAGAACGCATAGGTGGATACCAAGGAAGTTGAGAAGTATTACGAGATGTCCGAAATAAAAAGTCAGCGCCAATACAACACGTGCAGTCCATATCCCCGGACACCTTGAGTAAGCGACATGGGTAACGCCACTAAGACGATTAGCAAAGCTCAGGAGCCCGCAGGACGCATATGGCGGGTTCAAGTACCGCTGGCAAAATGGCCTCGATCTGCAAGTCATGATGCAGTACGAGCGCTGGGTCGCCCCGCTCCTGGCCTCCGGCCCCCAAACCAATTTCACAACGCAAGTGCAGGTTTCGTTTTGGCCCAAGGACTGGAAATTGCAAAAGCACTAAGTCCAATCTATCGCAGGGGCAGCGTACTTCGAGTGCCCATTGTTGACGCGTCGTCGGCAACACTGAAACTATCCAGAAACGGGCTTGTAGGATGTGTGTGCCACTGCATCGTCCCAGAACCCGACTTCTGGCCCGGGGAGTTGTTCAAAGTCAGGTTGTTTCGGAACAGGAATTTTTTGAAGCGGCCTTACTCTAGGTTCTGCGCGGGTTACTCCACAAGCGCGCTCGCCGTGACTATGGCCGCCGCCATTGCGAGCTTGTGATCCTTGTCCCAGGGCGGCCCGACCGCCCTCCTCACCTGGAGGAAGTGAGCGTCGAGGTTCTCTACACGCAACGCGTGGCTCGCCGCACCCAACACGCTCTTCGCGTCGTACCAGCGGACGGGCCAACCCCGTGCCTCGGCTGCAGAGGCCAGGGCCTTGCGGTACATCACCCAGTCGGCGACGTTCTGCGCACGGTAGTCCTTGATTCGCTCGGCAATCGTGGGTGGAAGCTGTGGGCACTTGCGAAGGGCGAGACCAAGGACACGCGGCACCGCCATCGTGACTGCGTCCAAGGCAAGCACCGCATGCCTCTGTGCCGACACGCGCACGCGCTCGACTAACTCCACGGCCTCGTCGAGCGGGAGCCCTTGGCCTTCGTGGTGGTGCGGAAGCTTCGGCAGGCCCGCGTCCAAGAGTTTTATTCGGCGGCGGTCGAGGAGCGTTCCATCACTCGCAACCGTCACCAGCACCGCCCATCCGCCGTGATCTGATACCCCGATGATGCCGCCGTTCTTCGACATGATGCCTCTTTACTCGGAACGGACAATCCGTCTTAAGTTCTCTAGCGACGATTGGCGGCAGTCAGGGAGAGCACAGCGTACGAAGTGGCTGCGTCGTTCATAAAGAGCGCGGTCTCTGGACTGATATGGTTCTCTTTGTTCTTGTTCAGAGAGTAGGCCGCCCAGGAACCCTCCGTCTTGTCCTGATTCGCAGTGAGCCAGGTAAGCCCCCGCTGCAGTTTGGCGTTTTCGGGCGAAATCCTGGCCTGCTGAAGAACAAAGGTGATCAGCCCCGTCGCATAACCGTCGCTCGTCGTTTCCTGAGACGTTCCATCCGCGCGTTTCCAGTCGCCAGACAGAGAAGACAGGCTCCAGCCACCGTCAGCCTGCTGCTTTTCCAGAAGCTCGGCAATGATGGCCTTCTGCCGAACTGGTTCGAGCAGTCCCGGCAGCTTCACAGCGGCCCACAAGAGAAGGACGCGATTAATAGTGGTCTGCACGGCAAATTCGCGGTTGAGGTATTCCCGCAACAGCTTGAGGCTGGTTTGGACTTCGGGCGTTGCGCGATAGTTTCCTGGTGCGATACCAATGGCGACGGCGGCCAGCGTGGCTCCGAAGTAGTCCGAATCGTCCGCTTCCCACGGCTCGTTCTTAAAGCGCAGCCAGAGCCATGCGCCTTTCTGATTGCCGGCAATTTGCTGTTCGGCCCACATGTTCTCAAACGCCGTATGCGCGTCGTTGCTGAGTTGGCCGCTTTGCGCATCACGGCTCGAAAGAATCAGCGCGTTGAGAACGGATTCCGTTCCGCGCGACTCGACGGACTTGTACGGCCCGCGGTCCGCATCCTTGTAGAACGGTTCAACTTCCTTCCAGAGGCGCACGCGCTTCGTGACGCTGTCCAGCAGCCGTCGCTCGTTCGGAGATGGGGCTTGCTCGGCAAGGGCTGTTCGAAGAGCGGAACGCGAAAGAGCATAAGGAACAGCGGTGTGGCACGACACGCAGAAAGTTTCATGGTCCCGCTGGGCTCTGGGCCATTCCATCCACCACGATTGCCGCTGGTCCAAGTAAGCGGCCGCAGCCTTCGGATCCCAAGAGTTCGCGATTTTTGTTTCCGGCTTATCGCGGTGAGCCACCACGCCTTCAGAACTGTTGGCTCCGGCAGCCGTCGCTCCCGTGCGCCAACCAGCAACGAAGATTCCCACCACTAGGCAAGCCACCAAACCGCCCGTCAGTCGCATGGCGCTCTTCATGTCTCAGGAGCAACCATCTTTGGTTAGTTTGTCCAGGCTGTCTGGATTCTGTTTCTCGAGTCTGTTTAATCGCATTTGGAAGTCGGCCATTCTTATGTGCGCGCGATTATAGCCTCAAACAAATGGCGCCCCAACGATCCAGGATGGATTGTCGGCAATCCGGAAATTGTCCGTCGCGCCGATTCGTAAGCTTTGAGTTGCTCGCCCAGGGGTGGAACGTCGGTTATGAATATTCCCAGCGTCGCGCGAGTCTGCGGGCGATTAAGAAAAAGAGCACGCCCACAATCAGTAGAACCAGGACCTGCGGCCACAGGTGTGTGACAGGTTCATCGCGCCAAAAAACCTTCGTGAAGCCGTCAATCGCCCAGGCATTGATGGTCAGCAGCCCCGCTTTCTGCATTGCTTCGGGCATGAGAAAGCGCGGGAACATGCTCCCGCCCACGGAAGACATGATCAGGATTACTAACGTCGACAGCGGACCGAGCTGCGCGCGAGTTCGGCACGTACTTGCCAACAGCATCCCAAACGCTGCCACGGAGAAAGCTGTCGAAAGTCCCATGATGAAAAAGCCGGCCAAGTGGGGAATGAAATCCAGCTTAAAAACCAACCAGGCCCAAACGAACATGAGTATCAGTTGTGAGAATGCCAACAGCGAACAATAGCAAAGCTTGCCTGCCAACAGCGTCCCCATAGTGACTTGTGAACTGAGCACGCGGTCGAGCGTGCCGCTCTCCGCCTCGTCCAGCAAAGAACCGCCGGCGCTGCTCGCGGTAAAAAGAAGGAACATGACTCCGATGGCCGCCGCGTAGAAGGACACCATCGGATTATTTTTGTTTTCGCCCACGACGTCGCGCGCGGTAACCGAAATCGGCATTCCGCTATTGGAATCCCGGGGTGTCTGCGCGCTGCTATTCCCGCCGCTGTCCCGCTTCCGGAGTTCTTCCAGGCCCTGATCGAGTCGCTTCCGCTGTTCCGGGGTAAGTCCGCCGGCGTACGTCTCCATATACTTCGATCCCTGCGCTGCCATTACGTCGGGCATTGCCGTCATCGCCACCTTTTGCAGCAAGCCGGTAATCATCTGCGGCGCAACCATGTCACTGCTGTCCTTGAGCAGCTGGATCGTGGAACGCTCTGAGCCGCCACCGAACGCAATAGGATTTTCTCCGAAACCCCGCGGAATGATAAGCGCCACCGGCGCAGCACCGGCTTTGACCGCAGCCTCCGCCGTCGCTGCTGTGTATTCAGGCTGATCAATGCCCCGCTTTGACGCCGGCCTGGTCTTTACCGACAGAGATTCCGCGCTGAGACCTTTCACCAGTTGTTGCGATGCCCGGCTATGGTCTTCGTCGACCACGATCACGCTGATCTTTGGGGTAGTGTCTCTTCGTCCGCCGAAGATCACGGCAAAGATGGTGAAGAACGCTACCGGCAGTATGAAGCTCAGAGCAAGTGCTCCGCGGTCGCGCCGCAGCGCAGTTAAGGCAGTGCGAACGATGGCGAAGATCAATCGCGCAACTCCCTTCCGGTCCAATGCAGAAACACCGATTCCAGGTTGGGCTTGCGCAGGGAGACATCGACGAGTTCGTGGCCGGCATTCGCGGCGGCCTCGAGTAATCCAGCGATTTCCGCCGCACGCTCAATGGTGAACCGTGCCATGCCGTCGTCGAAGAGTCCACCGCGTTCTCTCACCCAGGCAAGGACGCTCTCGTCGGAATTCCCGAATCGGGCAATTACCTCGCTGCGGGATGCAAAAGCGTTGCGCACCAACTCTTCCTTCGTTCCCAGAGCAATGATGCGCCCATGATCAATGATGGCGATTCGATCGCACAGCCGTTCCGCCTCTTCCATGTAGTGTGTCGTGTAGATCATCGAGATTCCCTGCTCACGCAGCTTCTCGATCATCTCAAAGATCCGATTGCGCGACTGCGGATCAACGCCGACGGTCGGCTCGTCCATCAGAATCACCTTGGGACGGTGGATGAGTCCGGCTGCCATGTTCAGCCGTCGTTTCATTCCTCCGGAGAAGCTCGCAACAGTGTCATCTGCTCGGTCGGCGAGGCCTGCCCACTCCAGGCACCACGCCACCGCAGTGATGAGAGCAGCGCGGCCCAAGCCGTGATATCGGCCGAACGCTTCTAGGTTTTCCCGGCAGGTTAACCGGGGATAAAGTGCCAGATCTTGTGGAACCCAGCCCATCGCCATGCGTGCACTAGCCGAATCCGCGGGAGCGCCGAAGATTAATACCTTGCCCGCATCCGGGATCACGCGACCCACGATGCTCCGAATCAGCGTGCTTTTGCCGGCTCCGTTCGGACCGAGCAATCCCAAACACTCCCCGCCGTGCAACTCAAGGGTAATCCCGTCGACCGCGCTCAATTCTCCAAAGCGTTTAGCAAGTGCTTCAATGCGCAGAGGCAACACTGAAATAGGAGCGGGAACGATCGGTGCCGACGCCATTTTCCCCTCGTGGAGTTGCTCTCGCGATTTACGTACGCGTCGCCATTGTAGCGGGTGGAAACTTGGTTTTGCTGAGGGCAGAATTTGGTTAGTTGTCGGTGACGGCAAGAATAATTTGCCGCCAAAGCGCAGTTGACCTGGTATCGACAACCTTCGGATGGCAACGAATCCCCGAACCTCCCGGGGATTGCCGGGGATTAATCCCCGAGAGCGCCGGGGATCCCGCGGGGATAATCCCCGAAACCGCCGGGGAGTTCTTGGGGATTTTCTGACTTTCTGCCTCCGCCGCCAAGGCAAAACCGCGGGGCTGCTCGGCGGGCGGGCGCGACAGTTCGCCTGCTGTTCCGTTTCGAGAATCCCACATTGGTACAGACCTGTGATTCATGGCACTCCCATGATGGCACGCGCAGCGCGCTCCAGACGAGCTTCGTCCGTTGCTCGCCAAATTTCTTCGGGCAGATGCATCAACAACTTGCAAGCCAAAGAAAAAAAAATATTTGAGCAATCCGTTGCTCTACAAAATTTTCACCAGCCGGGCGTGGAAGAGTGTGCTGGAAAGAACCTCCGGATGCATTCGATCTCCGGCTGTTCGGCAGGGCAATATCATCCGCAGTTTTGGAGATTGATCAGTTGATGGTGAACGTCCCGCCTGTCCCCTAGAATTCCCTGGCAAGGGTCGCCTTTTAAGGGGGCGTCAGGCTTTCCCTTTCTTCCCAACATTTAATCGCCGCAAAGCCGCCTTCGGCTTGACTTTCAGCCAGCAGGAGCTTAGCTTTTGCCCCGCAACAGACCTCAGTATGTCCGGATAACCGAAATTCAACAGGAGGCGTTGTATGTTTTCCAAGGCGAGGCATAAAGTTGCCTGGGCAATCACAATCCTCGCGCTTTCTGCTTTTGCGGTAGCGCAGAACCCCAACTCAGCTCCGACCGAATTTAACGAGGCCACAATTCAGCAGCTCGAGGGGATGATGGCGAACGGTAACCTCACCTCCCAGCAACTGGTTCAGTTCTATCTCCACCGGATCTTCGCGCTCGATCAAAACGGCGTGAACTCAATCATCCAGCTCAACCCGAATGCTCTTGCGCAAGCGCGCGATGCCGACGCTGCCCGCCGTGCCGGCAGCCACTTGCCGCTTTTGGGAATCCCTGTGCTTTTGAAAGACAACATTGACACCAGTCCTGTTTACGGAATGGCTACTACTGCCGGTTCGCTCGCACTGTGCTTTCAAGCTCAATGCGCGTCGGCGCCGTTTAACTCCACGCTGGCGCAAAATCTGGTGAATGCCGGCGCGATCATTCTTGGCAAGACAAACCTTTCTGAGTGGGCGAACTTCCGCTCCACCTTTTCAAGCAGCGGATGGTCGGGACGCGGAGGGCTCACTCACAATCCCTATTCGCTTGATCGCAACGCCTGCGGATCGAGCTCCGGCTCAGGAGCCGCTGCTTCTGCGAACTTCGCCACCGTGTCGTTTGGCAGCGAGACGGATGGCAGCATCGTGTGCCCTGCCAGCATCAACGGGGTAGTCGGCATCAAACCGACGATTGGCCTCGTAAGCCGCAGTCGCGTGGTTCCGATTTCCCACAATCAGGACACCGTTGGCCCGCACGCGCGTACCGTCGCCGATGCAGCTATGGCGCTGAATGCACTGATCAGCCGCACGGCCGATCCCGGCGATCCCTACACGGCTGGCGTGCCTCTGGGCTGGGAAGCATGTGCCAATGCTTCCGGAGTAGCTTGCGACCCAGGCCATCCGCTGCCGGGCAAGAGCCGACCGGACCTGCGTAGCATCGATTACACGAAGTCCCTCGATCCCAAGGGGCTTTCGGATATTCACCCCGGCGGCGCACGCCTGGGAATGACGCGCTCCGGCGTCGACTCTGCCCCTCCTCAAGTCCAGGCCGGGTTTTTCGATGCGGTGAATGCGATCGGCGCGGCCGGCGCGCAAATCCTCGATCTCGACGATGGAGGGTGCGTTGACGACACAGGCGCCGCGCTGACGAATTGCACCAACGTATCGCCGGCCGTCAACCCGTTCGCCAACAATGCAGGCGCCGGAGAGTTCTTCGTTTTGCTCTACGACCTCAAGAACGACCTGGCCGCCTACCTTGCTCCGCGTTCCGGCGTGCCGATCGGCGGAGGCACGCTGCAGGACGCAATCAACTTCGACAATGCTCATGCAAACCTGGAAATGCCGTACTTCGGCCAGGAAATCTTCCTGGCGGCCCAGGCTCTCAACACTGCCGCCCCGAACCTTTGCCAGCCGGCCCTCTTTACCCCCACGACTCCTGACTGCACGGCAACAGGCGGGACCACCTACAACGACGCTCTGAAGCTGGACCAACAATTGGGCGTCAACATTGACGCGGCATTGAGCACGCATCACCTCGACGCACTCCTCGCGCCAACCGACAGCCCAGCCTGGACGACAGACCTTGTGCTTACCGACCACTTCCTGTTTGCCAGCTCTGGATTTGCTGGGGCGCCAGGATATCCAATCATCAACGTACCGGCGGCGAAGGTACTTGGACTGAGTGCGCCAGGCCCGAACGATCCGGGGCTGCCGATGGGCATCAGCTTCATCGGAACCGCCTTCAGTGAGCGGACGCTGATCACCTTGGCTTCCGGGTTCGAAGCCGTCACGCATGCGCGCTTCCAGCCAACTTTCGTCGGCGATGCGACCACGGCAAATACTGCCGGCACGACGCTTGCACGCCCATCGAAGGCCGTGCCCAAGATTCCACCGCATCACATGTAGCCTTGATTTTTGCTAATGGCGGCGGGAGCGCTTCGAGCGCTTCCGCCGCTTTTCTGTTTTGGGCTCGGCGCCGGGCGCCGCTGGGTCAGTCGGAAGGTAGCGATTTACTTCACGTAGCCAATTCTGGGAATTTAAGAAGGCAACCAGCGAACGTCCGGACATCGTTGTCTAGCTTCCTCAACGGAATCGGGCACATCAGCTGCGGAGCTCTCACTGAGCGCTTCGGAAATATTTCGACACAGTCTGCAGGAACGGCTTTGAAGCGGGGGGCGCTGGTACCTTTCCATGCAGGATCTGTTCGTAGCTGTGCCCTGCGCCGTAGAGTTTCGTTGTGTCGTCCGTGTTTTGGCTGATGGAAGCTCCGTTTAGATCGATACCGGCAAAGAGCCCCTTGGCGCGAGACCACGTAAGCAGTTCGGCTTTCAAGGTTACATCCGTCGAGGCCTGGGCATCGCGCCCTACGGGGCCAGCTGCGGCTGAAGCGTCTCCACCGATCTTGAACTTGCTATGAAGCAGAGCCTGGAAGCCCCTGTCATTTACAGCGACTAGCACCACATCCGTGGCCTGGCCGCCGAGCTGCAGGCCAAAAGATCCTCCTCCCAGACGAATGAAAACCGGTCCACTCCAACCGTGTCCGGTGCGGCAGGTCACGACACCCTGGCCATATTCCCCGCCGACAATGAAAGCGCCCTTCTTCACTCCGGGTATTACGCCGATGCAGACTGCCTTCTTGGTAATACTGTCCGGGATCGCTTTGTCAGGCGTGGCCATAATCTCCTGAATCACGGTACGCGATTCATTGATCCGTGAATCCAGCTTTTCGACATTGCTGGCGCAAAACGCTCGTGCGCTCATGCCGGCAACACAGGCGAAAACAAGCAGTTTCTTCATAGGATCCTCCTACTTTGAGATTCAGTTCCCAAGCTTGCAATCCCGCCGAACATCTTACTATTCGTTGCACTCTTGTGGATTTAGGCCGCTCGCCCGAAAAGATCTCCAGTCATCGCGCTTTCACCGCCTGTGCCGTTTCATCTTTGGGAAAGTGAAGAGCTCGACGAGCGCCCTCACGCGCTCTTTCTGACGGCTGCGCGGAAATCGCTTGGTTCTTATCAGCTCGGCGATACCATGGAGGCTCGCCCAAAACAGTTCCGATATAACCTCTGACTTCGAGCTCTGCCCCTGAAACAACTCCAGGAGTTGGGAAAACGCGAAACGCAGCTCCGGAGGAGTAGCCGCGTCATCGAATGGCACGCTTAGGCTGAGGGAAAACATCACCTCATAGAGTGCAGGCGAGGATATGGCGAATTCCAGATATGCGGCCGCGACCGATTTGACCGTATCGCCACGCTGAGCCCGTTTCCGTGCCTTCTCCAAAGCCAGGCCCATCTCCTGGAAACCCTCGATAGCAACCGCGGCGAGAATCCCCTCGCGGCTGCCAAAATGAGCGTACAAAACGGGTTGGCTGTATGAAATTTCGTCGGATAGCCGCCGAACGGTTACGTTCGACCACCCTTCAAGCTCCGCGATCCGTCGGGCGGCACTGATAATCTGTGCCCGGCGGGCCTGCCTGTCCCGCAGTTTTCGTTCCGCAATTCGGTTAGCTGCCAGCGTCGTTCCCATTGATAGGAATTATAGCGCTGCTAGGATCAACGGCGGATGGTGAAACTTTTCCGAATGCTTCTCATCTAATATAGCGTTGCTAGATTTTCTACCATGGAGATTATTATATGCATGACGCGATTCCGCTCATCCTTGCGGCTCTCATAGCTGTGGGGATCATGATTATCGGTTGTTTCTACCTTGCGTCTCCTGAACGAGCCTTACAATCATTTGGTCTAAAGCCGCCTGCATCCGATGCTGACACTCTTGCCTGGCTACGTCTTAAAGGAATTCGGGACGTCGCATCTGGATTGGTCGTGCTGACCATGATGCTGACCACAGACAGGCGGTTAGTAGGCATAGCTCTACTCGTTTTCGCCATCATCCCTTTTGGCGACATGTCCATTGTTCTGGGGTCGGGCGGGTCGAAGTCGCGAGCATTCTCCGTTCATGGCGTAGCCTGCGCGGTGATGCTTGTCGTCGGCTTCTTGCTGATCCATGCCATTTGAGAGGAATGCCTCACACCGATCTATGGCGCCTGAAGGATGGGAAGCTGGTCGAGCATTGGGACGAATTCAATCTGCTGGAAGTACTCCAGCAAATCGCCGCGGCGACGGTTAGAAAGGCGGAGGAACTATGAACCATTGGATGTGGCTGTTGTCTCTAGCTGGGATTCTAAGCACAGCAGTTGTGTTTGGCACGGACATGTTCTTTTTGACTATCGGCCGTTCCGCTCTCAGATTGGCTTCACCATCTGCCGGAACCGAAATCATGGGTTTCTTCCACATGTTCGCCGACGCGCGGATGCCGATCTGGGGCGTCTTGGCGATCTTGTCCAACCTCTTGCTGGTCGTATTAAGCAGGAGTGGGCAGCGCTGGTTCTATCTCGCATCGCTACTAATGCTGATTCTGTTCGTCATTCTCTACAATCTCTTGTCAAAACCAATTAATCGGATTCAAACCGAAGCGGCAAAAACCGGAGAAAGACTCGACAACGGTCGAGAGCTACAGGCGTCGTGGGATAGGGTGTTATTGATCCGTGTTCCGTTGCTCGTTGTGTCCCTGCTTGCCCAGTGCCTCGTGTTACTAGTCGTTTCGGCGTAAATGTGGCCGGGTGGCGCACCCTTCGCCGGCGCTGCTGCTGGGGCCACGCTTGGCCCACTCTTATCGCTGGAATCCCTTAAGTTCCAAGATCGAAAGAGGTCCCGGGCTTCCAGAGCGTCGCTGAGGAGATGTATGGCCTGTTGTGCAATCGATCGACGCTGCTGCCTCGCTCGCGCCGGAAGGCTTTTGTACAGACATCAGGGAAGTTCTTGATAGTCAAAATGCCATACGTGTTACTCCCAAACTCCTCCGCTCGCCTCACGCCCGCCTGCGTCGCGTCCTGTTTTGCGTCATGGCCGCCCGGAGCAGACTGTTGATGCGGGTCTGATAGCCGCGTCCTTGCGATTTGAGCCAGGCGATTACATCCGCGTCGAGCGGAACGGTCACCGGCTTTTTAATCGGACGATAGAACTTCCCTAGAACGGCTCCGCTCCAATCCTTCACTTCCGGGATGTCGGAAGTGTCAATCTCAGCATCGCTCATTGCCGCGAGCGCATGGATCTCCCTAAGTTGCTTTTTCTTGATTTTGGTCATACATCCTCCTTTCTCGCGGAGTGGCCTTTCGCGCCGAAATGATTCTGAT
>DATMPC010000074.1:0-55000 GCA_035567895.1 Terriglobales bacterium
CGATGGTGGGTGGAACAGCCCGCAAGTGTTCCACCCTTCTGATTCAAAGCAAAGCGAGCTACTTGGTCATGCGGCAAAGGCAACACCAAAACCAACCCCCTCCTAATAAGGGAAAGGCCGGGGCAAACAACGTTCATCGCCACGCCAGCGGACTCGTGTTGCCTATTTCGTCCTTGACAGAGCCGTCGTGGTTATAGAAGGGATGACAGTGCCTGGACCGGGGAGCTGTTCGACCGCAGCCTGTAAAATCAAAGTTCACCTCGATATGTTTTTGCGCATACTCCTGGCGATCGCCATCTTCGGAACCCTAGCCTCGACCGCATTTCTCGTGCTGGCTTTAGTCGGCTCGTGGCGCTTTGTGAGAATGCGCAGACAACTTCGCGCTGCCCGCGCTTACTTTCCGCCGGTCAGTGTTTTGAAGCCGGTTCATGGACTTGAGCCGAATCTCGAAGAGAATCTCGAGAGTTTCTTTCGCCAGGACTTTCCCGATTTCGAACTCATCTTCTGTGCGCGCCAATCGAACGACCCGGGGCTGCAGATGGCGCAGCGATTAGCACACAGGTATCCCAACGTGAAGGTTCGGATCCTCACTTGTGGGGAGCCGCCATGGACCAATGCCAAACTTTTTTCCCTCGAGAAGATGTGGCAAGCAGCCGCTCACGACCTGCTCGTAATCAGCGACAGCGATGTCCGCGTTTCACGGGATTATCTTCGCGAGATCATCAAACCCTTCGCCGATCCCAAAGTAGGAATGACGACGTGCATCTATCGCGGTTTGCCGGCAGGCGGTTTCTGGACGGAGCTCGAGGCATTCGGATATTCGGTCGAGATGACCTCGGGAGTTGTGGTGGCGGACATGCTCGAAGGCATGAAGTTCGCGCTTGGTCCGACGATGGTAGTGCGCCGCGAATGCGTGGAAGCGCTCGGCGGATTCGGGTTCATGGCCGATTACTGTGCTGACGATTACATTCTCGGAAACCGCGTCGCTGACTCGGGCAGAGAAGTAGTCCTCTCGCACCATGTCATCGATCACATGGTCTTCCATCATTCGTTTCTGGCCTCGATGCGTCATCAGGTGCGCTGGATGCGAAGCACTCGTTTTTCGCGTCCTAAAGGTCATCTCGGAACGGTGCTGACGTATGCAATGCCGTATGGCGTGCTTGGATGCATCGCAGGCCTTGCTAGCGGACACACCGTGCTCGGTTGGAGTTTGTTGGGCGCCGCGTTCGTAAATCGGGTGATTCAGTCGATCGCTGCGGGATATTTCGTTGCCGGAGATCGTAAGGCGCTAACTCGTGCCTGGCGGTATCCGTTGCGGGATCTTTTAGGAGCGTTCTTGTGGATCGGGAGCTATCTCAGCGCAAAGATTGATTGGCGCGGGGAGGAATACCGATTATCTACTGGTGGGCTCATGTTGCGACACGAACAATCAGGCAAACTTCCCAAACCTGCGGTTGCAGGCAGCGAATAGGCTTCAGAGAGAAACAGCGCCAAACCTGATACCGAATACATAAGCAACTGTCATTCTGAGGCCCGGTGTTGGCCGAAGAATCTCCCGCTGTACTTCGGACTTGAGTGCAGTGTCGCGGCTCTTCGGCGAGAATCCTGGGCCGAAGAGCCCGGACAGAGCAAGTAAGTCTGACGCATTCCGGGAGGTCCTTCGGCCAACACCGGGCCTCAGGATGACAGTGTCAATTTTCTGACAGCCTATTGCCTATTGCTCAATATTTCTTTTCCCGAGACCTGCGCAAATAAGTAAGCTCCCTTGCCAAGAACCGACTTAGCTCGCGCCTGTTGTTCCTTAGGCACAAATAGAAAGACACGCTGCGAACCTTGCCACGCGCGAAGTAGATCCTCATCGTCCAAAAAAATGTGAGGAGCGTCGGGATACTTTGAACCCCACAGGAGCGAAGTGCTTCGCCCGTTTACGAGCATTACCTGGCGCTGCAGGTAGAAGATCAGCGACGATCCATACGCTTGATCTCCATAAATCATCACCTGATCGCCAGGGCGGATTACCTGCTGCACCTGGCCCGCGAGAATGCGTGACGACATAAACGGACCAAAGCGCACCAACGCGATATGCGCGGCAAACAAGAACACAGCCGAAGCAGTGGCGAGCGTCCATACAGCAACACGCGGCGAGCGACGATAGGACAGTAGTGCTGCCAGGGGTCCGACCAGCAGCGCGAATGCGGCCAGCAGAGCAGGCAAGCGCAATCCAGCGAACGCTGGGCCGGTGAGATCGAAGAACTTCGACATCGCAAGAGTGTTGTCGGCCACCTGCCTGTCCGCGAGCACCGACCCTAGATCCAACGGAACCGGCAGGTGACGTGATGACCACACGCCGGCAATCAATGCGATACCAGCCGAGGTTCCCATAATGGTAAGAGCCGCATAAGCCACTTTGCTCCAGCGACTGCCAAGGCGATCGGAAGCTAGGGCGTCCGCGGCAAGCAGAAGCAGCGGCAGATAAGCTGGAAAGGTGTAGTACTCCTGATTGGTTGAGATCGCAAAGAACACCAGAATCAGTCCCGACCAAACCAGGCAGATCATGCGCGTGCGATCTGCGAAACTCCACGCTGACGGTACTCGCTGCTTCGCGCGCTCGCGCAGGTTCTCCACGACTCGCGCCAGGAACAAACTCCAGGGAAAGAGCCACACGAAGTGCAGAGTCCAATACGCGATTGCGGGAAGCTTGTTGTAATCCTTCGGATAACGTTTGCCGAGAAAGCGCAACAAGTGTTCGTTGACGAAGTAGAACCAGAAAAATCCCGAATTCCGCACTCCAGCCAGAATGTGCCACGGAGCCGCGATCAGCAGGAACAAAAGCGTGCCCGTAACAAGGTGGAATTCGCGCCACCGCTTCCATTCACCCGTGACGATCAAATATGCAAGCAGAGTACCGCCAACGAAGATGATCGCTACCAGTCCCTTGGCCAGGACGGCTAGAGCCAAACAGGCATAGGAGGCATACCAAAGCCGAGATGCTCTTCCACGATCGAGCGCGAGCACGGCAAAGTAAAGCGCTCCGGCGATCGTGAGTGCGAGTAGCGCTTCGGGAATGAGAATTCGCGAGAAAAGGTAATACCCAATCGTCGTGACTACGAACAGCGCTGCGTAGATACTGGCGCGCGCCCCGAATGCACGCCGCGCCCAATCGGCGGCAAGAAACATCAACAGCAGAATCGCGATTGCAGTCGGCAGCCGGGTTGCCCATTCTGAAACTCCGAATACGCGATAGCAGGTCGCCACGAGCCAATATGGGAGCAGCGGTTTCTCGAGGTAGCGGATGCCGTCGACATGCAGCGTCACCCAGTCATTGTTGGCAACCATCTCGCGAGCGGCTTCGGCGTGCGTGGCGTCCGCATCGTCGAAGATCGCGGGAGAAGAGAGCGATCCCAGGTAGACGAACGCGAATATCAGGAGGATGGCGGCCCACGCCAGCCAGTGGCGGCGAAGCAGCTTAGGCCAAGCGTTCGGAGAAACCTGCGGCGAGCGCAGTTCTATTACGGGTGGGGGAGCGATTGCCAATGCTTATCGTGAAGGCGGCACGTATTCCTGCGGCAACTGCGAACCTTCGCCGAAGAAGTATGCCTGTAGTTGCTGCGCGAGAAACTCCTGTGCTTCTCTCTTCCAAGGCTGGAGGCGATATTCGTTCATGAGCATCTTCTGATGTTCACCCCATTCCGCCCAGGCTTGCTTCGACACGTTGTCGTAAATCTTCTGGCCGAGATCGTTGTCGAAAGGACGCTCTTCGAGCCCTTCCATCTCCCGGCCATACTTCACACACCGCACCATGTGTGCCATGCAGCTCTACTGTCCTCCTTGGAGGATTATGAACATTCAATTTTACAGGAACCGGACGAGGCGAACACGAAGGTCACGAAGGCGAAGGGAGAGGTCACCAAGCACCGCTCCGTGAGCTTTGCCGTCACCTTCGTGCCCTTCGTGTTCGCCTCTCGGGCTTTTGCTCTTCCAGAATCGAGAACTGCAGCTTGCGCTGGACGCGATCGATGCGGTCAAGGATCACCCGAACACGATCGCCGATCGAGTATGCGTGTCCGGACCGCTCGCCGATAATCTGGCGCGTGTTCTCGTGGTAGGCGTAGCGGTCATCGGCTAATGAGCTGATTGGAACCAGTCCTTCGATGAAGAGATCGTCAAGTTCAACGAAGAGGCCGTACTTGGTCACGCTCACGATGAGGGCCACGAAGTCCTCGCCGACTTTGTCCTCCATGAACTTGATCTTCTTCCACTCGATCAACTCTCTCTCTGCATCGTCCGCACGTCGCTCCGTTGTACTGGAGTCGACCGCGATATCGTGGAGCTCATCCAGGGGAATGATTTCCGTCAGGTGCTTCTTGCCATCTTCACTCTGCTTCTTCTCTCTGCGCTTTGACCACGGAAAAGGTTGATGATCGGACGCAGCCTTCGTCGCTCGTGCCCCATGCACACTGCTCGAAAGCTGAGGGGAACCCGCCGATCCATTGTTGAGGACGGCCTTCAAGATCCGATGCACGATCAAATCGGGATAACGCCGAATCGGCGAGGTGAAATGCGTGTAACTCGTAGCGGCCAGCGCAAAATGTCCTTCGTTCACTTCTGAGTAGCGCGCCTGCTTCAGCGAGCGCAGCATCAGGTAAGACAGAATGCGCTCTTCCGGCTTGCCTGCGATCTTCTGCGTCAGCTTCTGGTACATGCGCGGGGTGATGTGTATGTCCTGAGGAACTTCGTGCTGCCGTGGATTGCGTCCGCTGCCGTGCCGCTCCCGACGCTCTCCACGCGTCTGGAAGCGTCTGACGGGCAGATCGACGCCGAGCGAATATCCAAATGCCGCGGCGAGCAGCTCAAAGTCGTACACACGTTTTGCATCGGGCTCTTCGTGGATGCGGTAAATCGACCCAAACTTATGACTCTCGAGATGAGTGGCAACACACTCGTTGGCCGCTAACATGAATTCTTCGATGATGCGATGGGAAAATTTTCGTTCCGAGCGTGCTACGCCCTGCATCAGGCCGGCTTCGTCAAATTCGATCACCGGTTCCGGCATGTCGAAGTCGATGGAGCCGCGCTTGACGCGCTTGCGGTTCAGGATTTTGGCGAGCACTTCCATGCCCTCGAATTCACCTGCCAGCGCAGCGTACTGCTGGCGCATGCTTTGGTCGCCATCGAGAATCGTCTGGACCTCGTTGTACGTCATGCGGGCGGCGGAGCGAATCACCCCTTCGTGAAGTTGGTAAGCAACGATCTCGCCGGCGTGATCGATCTCCATGACGCAGGAGAGTACCAGCCGCTCAACTTTCGGACGCAGGCTGCAGAGATCGGTGGAAAGCTCCAGCGGCAGCATGGGAACAGCGCGATCGGGGAAGTACACAGACGTCCCACGCAACCGCGCTTCGCTATCGATTGCTGAGCGTTCTGTCACATAATTGGCGACGTCTGCGATGTGCACTTGAAGCTGGTAGTTCCCATTTTGCAACTTGCGCACAAGAACGGCATCGTCAAAGTCGCGCGCAGTCTCGCCATCAATCGTAACGATCGGGAATTCGCGGAAATCGCGCCGACGCGCTACTTCGTCGTGAGGTAGCACCGCGGTGAATGATTCGGCTTCCTCAAGGACCTCCGCTGGAAATACATGGGGGATGTGGTGCTTGCGAATCATGATCTCGACATCGACGCCGAAATCATCCTCGTATCCAAGCACCTCGATTACTTTGCCGCGTGCGTTCTGCGTGCCTGAAGGCCATTGAACGATTTCGACATCCACAACCATGCCTTCAAGATCGGCAGGCGCTTTCCGGCGCGCCTCTTTGCCAATCACGCGATGACGAGTCGTCGGGCGCTCTGGCACAGACGCAACATGCGGCTTCTCTACACTGCTTGGGACTTCCATGCCACGGGGAATGATCACAGGATCGGTAAGCTTGTCGTCGATCGGCTGGACGTAGTTGTAGCGATCGCCGTAATGGAAGATTCCGACTACAGTCGGGTGAGCACGCCCCACAATCTTGACGATGCGTCCCTCGGTTCGTCCGTCTCCGTGTCCCGGACCCACTTCGACCAGCACATTGTCGCCGTGCATCGCGGCGTTCATGTCGCGCGGAGAGACGTAGATGTCTCCTTCAATCCGGTCGCGCACCGCTGCATCTCGCGGGCGTACAAATCCGTAGCCGTCACGATGAACGGAGAGCTCGCCTGCCACCAGGTTGTGTTTGGCTGCGGCCTTCGGCAGAGCATAGCGATCGCGTCCCATCAAAACCAGTTCCCCGCGATCGACCAGCTTCTGCAGGCGTTCATCCAGTTGCCGCCTTTCCTCGCCACCACGCAGTCCCAATTCACGCACAAGCTGCTTGTACCCAGCGGCGTGGTTAGACTGTCGGGAGATGCGGGCGAGGATTTCGCGGTCTGTACTCATGGCTCGAATTTATTCACCTCATCCAATAGCGGTCCACATTCCATTTAACATGAATCGCTTATCGGCCACCGTACACTACCTGACGAGTCAGATACTTGCGTCACTAACGGCCAAGCAGCGCCGCTATACTGCGATGCATGGACGCCTTACGCCATGTTTTGACAGCCGTTCTGCTAGCCCTGGTTCTCAACTGGCTCTGGAAATCGTCACGAACCGGAAAGGCCAAAGAGGAAGCCGGCCGCAAAATATTCGGGCCCACTCGCGCCATACAGATTGTGACGGTCCTGTGCGGCATAGTGTTTACAGGCCTTGTAATTGGATCTGCCGTCGCATTGCGCAAGCCGAATGAATGGTGGGTGCCATTTCTATTCGTGGCCTTCCTTGCCATGGTTCCGTTTATGTATCCCCCGGTGCTGACCATTGACGTGGACGGCGTGTCATCGCGCGCGTGGTATGGGAGCGAGAAGAAGATCCGCTGGGAAGACATGGCTAGCCTGCACTACAACACCGGCAACAAACAGTTCACGATTCGAAGTAACGACGGCCGCAAGGTCACGCATGCCGGCTTTAATGCCGATGCTGACGGCTTTAAGAAAGCAGTCCAGAGTCACACGCGACTGCCTTTGAAAATCGCCCAGCCAGGCACCTGGAAGACAGAAACGATCGAAGTTCCGTATGAGGAAAACCAAGGAAGAATAGGGTGATCGGGTCATCAGGTGAAGTGAAAACAGGCTATTCCGCCGTCGCTTTTCTGCCGACTGTGCCGCGTCGCCCATACAAGAGTTCTTGCCGCTGATTACCGACTGGCAGAGGCACTTCACCCGATCACCGATTCCTACTACGGCCGACCCCCAGGAACCACCACCACGGCCTTACTTCCAGCAGAAAGTCGGGATTCACGAGCGCGGCGACACCAACGGTGGTGCTGGCTGGCGGATGCTCGTTCTTCGACAGATATTGCGTTCGAACATCGCGGTAGCCGGTCAGGTTTGCTGCCATGTCCACCATGAACGTATTCAACTTGACCACATCGTTGAAGGTCGCACCAACCGCGTTGAGTGCGATCCTGAGATTCTCGAAAACTTGAGTCGACTGTGCGCGAATGTCGCCCTTACCAACTGTTTTGCCGTCTTTGTCGACAGCGACCTGCCCAGAGATCAGGATCGTGCGCCCGCCGTTGATCTCGACTAGCTGAGTAAACCGCGGGTTTACAGCCAATCCTGGCGGATCGATGTAGCGAACTAGCTGGGTCGTACCTGTCCCAGTTCCGTGTAGTTTCTTGCCCTTATCTTGTTTTACGGTTTTTGCCGATAAGGGAATTGCACAGAGCATGAACGTAACTAAATAGCGCTTCATGTCTTCTCCTGAACGAGGTTTGAGAACGGCTTGCTGACAATCCCGCACGCCAGATGACTTGCGCCAGGTAGACGATTGAAAAAATGTAGACACAGCATGCTGTAGGCTTCGATTGCCGTACCTTTACAATCGTCCAATGCCGACGTCGCTTCGTTCTTACGCCAAAATCAACCTCGGACTCGCGATCGGTTCTGGTCGCGACGATGGCTTTCACGAGCTGCGCACGGTTTACCAGACGATTGCGCTGCATGACATCATGAGAGTCGAAATTGGGCGGGGCACCGGCATCGAGATTCGCTGCAAGAACCCGAAAGTTCCAGCCGATGAGTCCAACACCTGCTACCGCGTCGCAGATCGGTTCATGAAGGCTATCGGTCAGCGCGGCAAGGTGGTTATCACGATCGAGAAGAACCTTCCCTTGCAGGGCGGACTTGGAGCGGCATCTTCTAATGCTGTGGCTACCTTACTTGGCATGGAACGTGAGTGGGGGAAGGCGCTCGATCCTGAAGACCGGCTGCGCATCTGCGAAGAGGTGGGCTCCGATCTGCCGCTCTTCCTGGTGGGCGGAACCGTGTACGGGCAAGGACGCGGCGAGCAGGTGATTCCGCTGGAGGAACTTCCGCCGGCGGCCTGCGTCGTAGTCACGCCTGAGATCGGCGTCTCGACTCCAAAAGCATTTGCCGATTGGGACGCCCTTGCAGAACGCGAATCCTCTGAGGAAGCCGAATCGCGGTCTTCGGCTTCTTCAAGCCGCACCGCTACTTTGACCAGCACTCCACAATCCGCTAAAATCTTATCTTTCAGCCGCTCTGTGTATTCCTGGCTGAGCGGCGGTTATAAGACTCCAGTATCCGGTGTTCCCGCATATGGCGGGGACCGGGCCGAGACACAGCTGCTCGACCTTGTCCGTACCGGGATAGAGAACGACTTCGAACGCGTCGTCTTTCCTCAACATCCCGAATTGCGTGACGTCAAGCGTGTGCTCTACGGCCAAGCCGGCGATGGAGCGCGTTATGCTTCGCTTTCCGGCTCCGGATCGGCCGTTTATGGCCTTTTTGATTCCAGGGAGAAGGCAGAAGCTGCTGCGGAACGTGTGCAGGCGATGGGTCCTGCCGCTCACGTAACAAGCACGCTGACAAGAAAGCAATACTGGGAGACAATGGTAATCAGCCGTTAACGCTGAAACTCCCAACAGACAATTTAACTAACAGCACAGGATCTTTGGGCGGTCGACTAATGGTAGGTCAAGTGCCTTTGGAGCACTTTGTCTAGGTTCGAATCCTAGCCGCCCAGCCAAGTAAGAAGACAGCGGGGAGTTTTCTAATCAGGAAATTCCAGAAGCACTTAGTCCCGGGCAAATGAAAGAAAACCAGCTTTCACGAGGCTTAGCGCAACTATGACGACGATCGCAACCGCAGTCGACAAGCAGCAGCAGAAGGGTCAAGCAACCGTGCAGACGCCGCCGGCGCAGAAGACCGAGCGCAAGCCGCAGCGTCATCGCGATAACGACCGTTTCAAGATCTTCTGCGGCTCGGCCAACGAGAAGCTTGCAGACGATATTTGCAGGTTTCTCGAGATTCCGCGCGGACAATCGCACTTGCAGCGCTTCTCCGACGGTGAGGTTTACTTTCAGTTGCTGGAGAACGTGCGCGGCGCCGATGTTTTCGTCGTGCAGCCCACGTGCTTCCCGGTGGATGAGCACTTGATGGAGTTGCTCTTGATGATCGACGCGCTGAAGCGGGCTTCGGCGCGCAGGATCACTCCGGTGATCCCGTATTACGGATATTCGCGGCAGGACCGCAAGGACAAGCCTCGCGTTGCTGTTTCGGCGAAGTTGGTGGCGGACTTGCTAACCACGGCTGGTGCGCATCGGGCGCTGGTGGTTGATTTACACGCGCCGCAGATTCAGGGATTCTTCAATATTCCGGTGGATCACCTGTTTGCCTCGCCGGTACTGGTTTCGGCGGTGAGGGATTTGAACTTGCCCGACCTGACGGTGGTATCGCCAGATGCAGGCGGCGTGGAGCGCGCGCGCTTCTTTGCCAAAAAGATGGACGCGGCGCTGGCTATCGTCGATAAGCGGCGCACGGACATGAATGTGACCGAAGTGATGCACGTGATCGGTGATGTAAAGGGCCGCACTGCGCTGATTCTCGACGACATCATCGACACAGCGGGCACGCTGGTGAAGACTGCGGATGCGTTGCTCGAGGCTGGAGCGATTCGCGTGCTTGCGTGCGCATCGCATCCGGTGCTGTCAGGCCAAGCGTTGGAGCGCATTCACCATTCCCGCATCGAGCAGGTGATTGTGACGGACACGATCCCGCTAAGCGAAGCGGCGAAGAACGAGCCGAAGATCAAGGTTAAGTCGATCGCTGGGCTCCTGGCACGAGCGATCGAGAGCATTCATGAGGAGACGTCGGTAAGCAGCCTCTTTAGTTAGAGATCTCAGCAGTAAAGAAGCAGCATGCTGCATCTTTACATGCTTTTAAGGAAAAGGAATGGCAACTCAGGAACTAGTAGAAGCACAACCGCGGCCCACAGATGAGGCTCGCTCGAAGAACGCTGCGCGCCGCGTGCGTCGCAGCGGAAATATCCCGGCTGTAGTCTACGGCGCGAAGAAAGAGTCGGTCGCCGTGACTGTGAATCCCAAGCAGATCAGCCGCATTCTCCACTCTGAGAGCGGTCACAACACCGTGTTCGATCTGAAAGTGGGCAGCGAGCAGAGCAAAGCGATGATCGTCGACTGGCAGTACGAGCCTATTAAGGGCAGCCTGCTCCATATCGATCTGAAGCGTATCGCCATGGATAAGGCGCTTCGCGTGAAGGTGCCGGTGCAATTGACCGGCGTGCCCGAAGGTGTGAAGACGCAGGGCGGAATTCTCGAGCAGATCGTGCGCGAAGTGGAAATCGAGTGTCTGCCGTCAGACATTCCCGACCATATCGACGTCGATGTGACCCCGCTGGTGTTCGGCCAGGTATTCCGCGTCTCCGATCTGCCTCATAGCGGCAAGCTCAAATTCATCACTGACGAGACGCAGCCTGTAGCGCACATCACGTCGGTGAAGGAAGTGGTTGAGGCAGCTCCGGCTGAGGCTGGTGCCGAGGTAGCAGCAGCTCCGGCTGAGCCCGAGGTCATCAAGAAAGGCAAGCAGGAGACCGAGGAAGGTGCAGCTCCTGAGGCCGCGGCTAAGCCCGAAGGCGGTAAGAAGGCTGAGGGCAAGAAGAAAGAGTGAAGCTGGTCGTCGGTCTGGGCAATCCCGGCATCGAGTACCAGTTCACGCCGCACAATCTTGGCTTCCTGACTATCGATCGCGTCGCCGAGCGGTGCAAGGTTGATGTCGCAAGCCGCCGATGCCAGGCGGCTACAGGCAAGGTGAGGCTTGCAGGACACGAAGTCCTGCTGGCTAAGCCAGAGACCTATATGAACCTCAGCGGGCTTTCGGTAAGAAAGCTGGTTGAGGATCTTGAGGTAAATCCGGCGAGCGATCTGATCGTCGTCTACGACGAATTGGATTTGCCGTTCGGTGCGATTCGGATTCGTCAACGCGGTGGGACGGCGGGCCACAACGGACTCGAGTCAGTGGTCGGCTCGCTCGGTACCGACGAGTTCATCCGGGTGAGGTTGGGGATCCAACCGGATCATCCGGTACGCGACGGCGCGAAGTTCGTTTTGGGACAGTTCAAGAAGTCGCAGTTGGAAGTTGTGGATGAACTGATCGAGCGCGCTGCCGATGCAGTAGAAGCGATTTTGAAGGACGGCCTGGCAGCGGCGATGAACCGCTTCAACCAGCGTCCGAAGAACACAGCCGAGGGCGGCTGTGCCACATAAGAAGGGAAGAGAATGCAACAACGTACCTACGAAGTGATGTTTATTGTCCGGCCTGACCTGCAGGAGGAGGAGATCGACAAGCTGATCTCGAACCTCGAATCCCAGGCGACCAATGCCGGCGCAACTGTGAAGAACGTGGAGCGCATGGGCAAGCGCCGTCTCGCGTACGTCGTGCGCAAGTTCGCGGATGGCTTCTACATCCTGCTGACGGTTGATGCCGACGGCAAGGCGATTCACGAGATCGAGCGCCGTTTGCGCGTGTCAGAGCCTGTGATCAAGTTCATTAGCGTGCGCATCGACGAAGAGCAGAAGCGTCTGGAGAAGATCAAGCAGCTTCGCTCGACGCGCGTGAAGCGCTCGACGGCGGAATCCGCGCCAGCGCCGGAACCTGCAGCAGCGGCTCCGGCAGCAACGGCGTAAGAAGCTTCTGGCCACTGGCGCTTGCTGCTGGCCAGTCGCTAGCTCTAAGAACCAGCAACTAGCCAGAAGCAGCAGCTAGAAGCGAGCAGCTATTTTAAGGAGAAACATGTCAGATACACCCACACCAACTACCGCGGGCGGAGGACAAGACCGGCAGGACCGCGGACCGCGTCGCGATTCCCGGGGTGGCCCCGGAGGCCAAGGCGGGCGCGAGGGCGGACGCAAATTTTTCCGCCGCAAGAAAGTCTGCAAGTTTTGCGTGGAGAAGATCGACTCCATCAACTACAAGGACGTGCGCCTGCTCTCCGGGTTTGTTGCCGAGCGGGGGAAGATCGTTCCTCGCCGTCTGACCGGAGTCTGCACGCCACACCAGCGTCGCCTGAGCGCCGCCATCAAGCAGGCGCGCAATATCGCGCTGCTGCCATTTGCAGCGAGGTTCTAAACGAAGCTGCTGGCTGCTAGCTACTAGCTGCTGGCTTGTTCGCGCATACGGCAAGAGTGCCAGTATCGAGGTCAAATTCTAGTGAGATCGCGCTGCGCTTTGGCTAGCGGCTAGGAGCTAGCAGCCAGCAGCTTGGAGTTATCCAATGGAAGTCATTCTGAAAGAAGATGTAGAAAAGCTTGGCCACCGCGGCGACATCGTGAAGGTCGCTGAAGGTTTTGGCCGCAATTTTTTGCTGCCGCGCAAGCTCGCCATTGAGGCCAGCAAAGCGAATAAGGCAGTGATCGATCAGATGAAGGCCGCTGCAGTGCGCAAATCGGCCAAGGAAAAGACCGGCGCCGAGGCGCTCGCTCAACAACTCAACGAAGTGCAGCTTACCTTTGAGCGCAAAACGGGGGAGAAGGATCACCTGTTCGGCTCGGTTACGTCGTCCGATATTGCAACAGCTCTTGAAGGCAAGGGATTCAAGGTCGATCGCCGCAAGGTTCATCTGGATGATCCGCTTAAGAGCCTGGGCGAGTTCCACGTTCCCGTGAAACTCCATCGCGAGGTTACGGCACACGTAAAGGTCACGGTGAAGCCCGAAGGCGGCGAAGCAGGGGCATAGGTAGCTCCAGCAGATAAAAAAGGCCGTCCCAAAAAGGGGACGGCCAGTTGTTTCTAGTCGCTCGAAGTTCTACTGCTGATTCACCTGCAGCAGCATCTGTGTGCCACTATCAAGCTTTACATTCTTTCCGGCCGAGGTAATTACCGATCCCTGGGTTGCGTTGGACGCAGCGCCGCTAAGCTGCAGCCCATTCAGTCCGATGACTCCCTGGCTGTTCGAAGTGAGCTGACCAGCAGCGCCGCGCGTGGCGCCATTCACGGCCCCGCCCGCATTCGCGCCAGCGCCAGCGGCCGTGTTGCCAACTCCGCTTGCAACTCCGCCCGCGGTGCTACCGACCGCACTCGTCGCGCCACCCACGGTGCGACCGGCGCCACCGAGCAGGCCTCCACCTCCGCCTTCTCCAGCAGACACGCCTCCGGCGGCCTGGCTACCCAAGGATGAACTACCGGCGAGAGTGTCGTCCCCCGTCGAAGCGGACGCGCTGTTGGCCGCCGCGGCGATTGCCTTAATGCTCGCGTTTAGGGGAACCTGTTGTCCATTTTTCAGCACGGCGTGGTCGAATGCGATCCCCAATGCGGATTCGGAATCTCCATTCGCTTTGGCTTTCGCGTCGGTCACATGTCCAACCAAGCGCGATCCACGCGGAATCACCACGCCTGACGCGGAATGAACTTCCTGCGTTGTCTTGGCCGTGATCTCGTCCCCAGGCTTGGCCTTGCGCGCATCAACCGGCTTGCTGAGGGTCGCGGGAATTGTTGTTCCCGCTGCCAACTCACCGGCGCCGTTGGCGCTGGTGCCTACGGATTTTCCATTTACGGAAGCAGCGTTGTCGTTACTGGCGCTTCCGCTGGCATCCGCATTCCCTTTGCGATGCTTGCGATCTGCCTGTGCATTTGCATCGACCGAGGTGTTCGAGTTTACGTTTGCGTTGTTTTGCCCGGCCTGGACGCTAGTGCTGCTATTCGCAGAACCGCTGGCCTGGGCATCCGTTTGGGCGGACGCGAAACTTACGAGGCTGACTGCCGCAACTGCAACTAGTAACAGTTTCATGCGATTGTCTTCTCCTTAACTGACTCGGAAAATGTTTTAAGTTTTGGGCCGCAACTACTTGGCTGCGCGCTCGCTGACGTTGTGCGTCGAGCCCGTGTTGATGATCTGCATCGAGGTCACGGAATACTCCCGCTCCTTGCCATCGAGTTCAGGTACAGCCAACAGCAACTTGTCCTTCTTAATCCGGAACTCCGCACGCTCCCCCACCGGCAACAGCACCGGGTGCTTTTCCTCGCGGGGACGAATGCGGTACATCACGCGATCAGTCTTGAGCACGTACTCCTGGCAGAGCATCTCGCGCTGTTTCTTGTGTGCTCCGTCCGTGCCGAGGATTTCTCCGGCAAAGCTCTTCCCGCTGTTTTCATCGATTCCGCAGGTCACCGCGTCCATGTTTGAGATAGTCCCAGTCTGGCGGAAAATCGGCTCATCCTTAGCGAATGCGAAAGAGCCGAGCATTAAAAAGCAAATTGCAATCGTTGACTTCATGGCGCCTCCTATCGGCGGAAGCTTGAAATGCAGATCGGATGCCACAAGCAGAGTAGATGCTGAATTGGGAGTACATGGTTGTTTTTCAGGGACTTAGGTTCGGTAACGCGAAATTGGACAATGACCCTTGGTAACCGGGAAAATCTTCTCGCGAAAGGAAGTATTGCGAGCATTCGGGCAGTCCACAAAAAGGTTGCCTCCCAGCATAGGCGCGCAGGGAACCGGGGTCACCTAGGAGAAGGAGAGCTTGGTTACCCCTGTGTATCGACGATTAATCGACCCGCGAATCAGCATCGCTGAACAGATCTTTACTCTTCCGTGCGCATGACATGGAGTCGTCGAACTCTTAAAATCAGGTATAAGCCACCTCACGAGGAAACCCAGTTTTGTCGCAGACCGAAATTCTCGAGACTCCCTCCAAGGCCATAGCAAAGCAGGTTAAGCCAGTACGGCGCGCCATTCTGAGCGTTACCGACAAAACCGACATTGTAGAATTCGCGCGTCACCTGGAGAAGGCAGGCGTTGAGCTAGTATCGACCGGAGGCACTGCAAAGTTGCTGCGTGATGCCGGCGTTCGCGTGAAAGACATCTCGGACCTAACCGGCTTTCCCGAAATGCTTGATGGCCGGGTGAAGACTCTCCATCCCAAAGTGCATGGCGGAATTCTGCACGTTCGCGAGAACTCCGCGCATCGCGAGGCCGTCACCGAGCACGACATTCCCGCAATCGACATGGTCGTGGTGAATCTTTATGCGTTCGAAAAGACGGCTGCGCGTCCGGATGTCAACTTTGAAGATCTCATCGAAAACATCGACATCGGCGGACCGTCGATGCTACGGTCGGCAGCAAAGAATTTTCAAGATGTTGCAGTGGTGACTTCGCCGTCGGATTACCGGAGCATCGCAGACGAGCTTTCCAGTACCGGCGGACTCTCCCTGGCTACGAAATGGAATTTAGCGAAGAAAGCGTTTGCTACCACAGCGGCTTACGACAGTGCTATTGCGTCTGTGCTTGAGACGATCCCGGCGCCCGGCCAGCTTCCATCACGCGATCAATTTCCCCAAACTTTGCGCCTGGCGTTCTCGAAGCTGAAAGATCTGCGCTACGGAGAGAATCCTCACCAGAAGGCCGCTGCTTATTCGGACGGCTCAAATCGCGGAATTGCGAATGCGCGACAGTTTCAGGGGAAGGAGCTCTCCTACAACAATCTCGTCGACCTCGACGCAGCATGGGAGCTTTGTCGCGAGTTTGATGAGCCCATGTGCGCGATCATCAAGCACACGAATCCTTGTGGCGCTGCGACTGGTCCCGACGTTCTTACTGCGTACAAGCGTGCGTTGGAGGCAGATCCGGTCTCGGCCTTTGGTGGCGTTATCGGAATCAATCGCGAGATCGATGAAGTTGCCGCCGAGGAAATTGCCAAGCTGTTCGTGGAGGCCATCGCGGCTCCGAGCTACTCGGCTGCCGCCCTGACACGATTTGCCGCCAAGAAGAACCTTCGTCTGCTCGAAGTGATTGCCGACGCGCCCAAAACGGTACTCAAGCAAGTTTCTGGAGGCATGTTGCTTCAGGATGCGGACGTCCATTCTTTATCGTCCGCCGATTTGAAGATCGAGACGAAGAGACAGCCCGCGCCAGAAGAAATGTCAGCTCTGCTTTTCGCCTGGAAGGTCTGCAAGCACGTGAAGTCGAATGCGATCGTCTACGCCCGCAATGGGCAGGTCGTAGGTGTGGGAGCGGGTCAGATGAGCCGGGTTGACTCCTGCAAGATCGGCGCTGCTAAGGCGGTCTTGCCGCTGAACGGTACCGTCGCGGCTTCAGACGCATTTTTCCCCTTCCCGGACGGGGTGGAAGAGATTGCCAAGGCCGGCGCTACTGCCGTAATCCAGCCAGGTGGGTCGGTCCGCGACAATGAGGTGGTAGAGGCCGCTGACCGGCTGGGACTAGCGATGGTGTTTACCGGGGTGCGTCACTTCCGTCACTAATACCAGGGCCTCAGGGGGCCAACTAAGGCGTACAATTTACATTGGCGACATCATCGCATTTGACCGGGCTTCGCCAGGCGACTGGTCGTGCATCGAACTAAGTGCAGATGCGAAACTGCCGCCTGCGCATCCAATAACTCGGGAGTAAAGCTTCATTCGGTCAAGCGAACTCATGATACGTCTCGGTATTCATCTGTCCTCCTTTGTTCTTCTTAGCTCGTTGATCGGCTTCGGCCAAACTCCCGCAGCGCAGACCCCGGCGACCTCTACCCCGGCTACGCCAGCGGCGCAGAGTCCAGACAAGGCTCCGAATAACCAGAACCAGATTCCTGACACGCCTGCACCGCCGGCGAAGGCCAAGTCTGCTCCGGCTTCGGCCGAAGGCAAGCGAGCAACCGATAGCACTCCTCCCGAACAGCGTGATCGCGCCGCGGCTTACTATCACTACTCGCTGGCGCACATGTATGAGGAGATGGTCTCGGTTTACGGCCACTCGGAATACGCCAGCAAGGCCATCGAAGAGTACAGACTTGCCCTGCAAAACGATCCCGGATCGGAACAGCTAAACGCAGGTTTAGCTGAGCTTTATTTCAAGACCGGACACATTCGCGACGCCGTCACGGAATCGCAGGAGATCGTAAAGCGAGATCCTAACAATCTCGATGCGCGCAAGCTTCTCGGCCGAATCTATCTCCGCTCAATCGGCGATATGCAGGGCGGAGTTCAGTCGTCTGAAGTCTTGAAGCTCGCAATCGAGCAGTTCAGCGAGATCGTGAAGCTGGAGCCCGATAAGATCGACGACCACCTGCTACTCGGTCGCCTGTACATCCTCAACAAGGATTACCTGAAGGCAGAAGGAGAGTTTAAGGCCGCCCGGAAGATCCAGCCGGATTCAGAAGAGGCCGTAGTGAACCTCGCCTATCTCTATAACGAAGAGGGCGACAACAAGAAAGCCGTGGAAGTGCTGCAGTCGATGCCCGATGCGCAGCGCACCGGCAAGGTCTACTCGGTTCTCGGCTATACGTTCGAGCAGCAGAAAGACTACAAGCGGGCGATCGACGCTTATAACCACGCGATTGAGCAGGACAAAGACAATCTGGACGCGCAGCGCGGTTTAGCCAACAGCCTGTTGGGCGACAACCAGATTGAGGCTGCACTGGCGCAATACAAGCAGGTCGCCGATGCTGATCCCCAGGATGCGCAGGCTTACATCCGCATGCAGGAGATCTATCGCCGTCAGGGTAAGTACACCGAAGCGATGGCGACGCTAAAGAAGGCTGAAGCTCTCGTACAGGACTCGGTAGAAATCCCGTACAACGAGGCACTGCTCAACGAAGCCCAGGGTAAGTTCGACGACGCGATTCAGATCCTCCAGAACCTGGTCGACAAGAATACGAAGCCGATCGCCACGATGACCAACAGCGAACGGAATAACCGTTCAGTGTTCCTTGAGCGCCTAGGCACTGTTTATCGCGAGAGCGGTCGGAACCAGCAGGCTATCGAGACCTTCCGACGCATGATCGAACTCGGAGACGAAAGCACCGAGCGCGGCTACAGCCAGGTGATCGACACCTATCGCGAAGACAAGCAGTGGAATCAGGCCACGGCCACCGCGCAGGATGCCGTGAAGGCATTGCCGAAAGACCGAACTATGCGCTTGGTTCTCGCGGGTCAGCTTGCGGACAATGGCAAAGCCGATCAAGGTATCGCGATGGCGACGGCACTGCTCAAGAACACGCCCGAAGATCGCGATGTCTATCTGGCGCTCTCCCAAATCTATGCACGTCTACGCCGCTGGTCCGATGCGGACGAGGCGTTGAACAAAGCCGACTCGCTGGCCACGAAACCCGAAGACAAGCAGTACGACTTCTTCCTGCGTGGGTCGTATTTTGAGCGGCAGAAGAAGTACGACGCCGCGGAAGAGATGTTTCGCAAGGTGCTTGCCACCGATCCGCGCAATGCGATGGCCCTGAACTATCTCGGCTACATGCTCGCGGACCGCGGTTCTCGCCTTGAAGAAGCGCTCTCTCTCATTAAGAAAGCCGTCCAGGAAGAGCCGCAAAATGGCGCCTACCTCGATTCCCTCGGCTGGGCCTACTACAAGATGGGTAATTACGAAATGGCCGAGGACAACTTGCGGCGAGCGATGGATCACATCAGCAAAGATCCCACCGTGCATGATCATATGGGCGAGGTTTATGCCAAGACGGGCCGTCTAAAGCTGGCCGCCGCACAATGGGAGCGCGCGCTCGAGGAATGGAACCGTTCGCTACCGGCAGACGTCGAGAGCAATGACGTCGCTCGCGTGCAGAAGCAGCTCGAGAGCACGAAAGTGAAGTTGGCGAAGCAGGAAGGTGCGAAGGATTAAGTAGTCAGTCTTGAGTAGTCAGTTGTCAGGTAAAGCCCGGCCTTCGTGGCCGGGCTTTAGTTTTTGTGTACTCGTAGGTCTCTCGTTAGACAGAACCTCCCTTGTCCTGTAGTGATTACTGAAAACTGATTACTGAGAACTGAGTACTATTGTGCGCTAGACTCCAAGACATGTACGCCCCGTACGCGCTGCTTCCGGATGAATCGCGCGGGCGACGCCATCCCGAGCCGCCACATCCCTATCGATCCGATTTCCAGCGCGATCGCGATCGCGTCATCCACTCCCGCGCTTTTAGACGGTTGGAGAACAAGACGCAAGTCTTCACCTATAGGGGCTCCGACCACTTCCGCAACCGCCTCACACACACGATAGAGGTCGCGCAGATCGCACGTACGGTTGCTTCGGCTTTGCGCTTGAATTCCGATCTTGCGGAGACTCTCGCACTGGTTCATGACATCGGCCATCCGCCGTTCGGCCACGCCGGCGAGCAGGCGCTTGATCGCGAAATGCGCGCCTTCGGCGACATTTTCGATCACAACCTGCACGCTCTGCGCATCGTGGAGCATTTCGAACTGCGCTACCCTGAATTCCGCGGCTTGAATCTCACGTTTGAGGTTCGCGAAGGCATCATCAAGCACTCGCGCGACTGGAATCCCGACGAATTCCCAGAGTTGGCAGAGTATCTGCTGGAGCAAAGGCCCCCGCTCGAGGCGCAGCTCATCGACCTTGCGGACGAAATCGCATACAACGTCGCCGATCTGGACGACGGTGTCGAATCGGGAATCCTTACCATCGAAATAATCCGCCAGCATTTGCCATCGTTCGAGCGCGTCTGGGTCGAAGTCGAGCAGCACTATCCCGAGGCTCTGCCCAAATTGAAATTGAGCGAATGTCTGCGAAGAATACTCGACCGCATGGTCAGCGATCTTATCCACGCCAGCGGACACCGCATCCGGGCGGCGCGAATCAACCGATCGCGCGAGGCCCGGGCCTACCCGCAACGTCTGCTCTGTTTTAGCGCCGAAGTTGACGCCGAGAGGCGGGAAACGAAGGCGTTCCTGCACGCGCATCTGTATGACAGTCCAGTGCTCAGTTCCGATCGAGTGCGCTTAGAAGAGCTAATTTCAGAGTTATTCCGGTTCTGGCTGGCGCATCCCGAGGAGCTTCCCCAGAGTTACCAGGACCAATTGCCCGGAGAGAAACTGGAGCGAGTGGTTTGCGACTACATCGCCGGGATGACGGACAACTTTATTCTTCGCGAATACGAGCGAGTTGGTGGAGAAGGCGCCACTGAGCGGGAAAAGAGCATTCAGCACTCAGCATTCAGCGCTCAGCACAAGAGTTGATCCTCGGCAGTCCCAACTTAGCTGGATGCGTCTCGGTGCAGTACGTTCTGCGATGCTGCTTATCCCAAAACTGCATCAAGGCTTGAATGCTGACTGCTGCCTTCTCATCTCGCGTTGTCCGGGTCGACGGGAAGCAATCAGCCTACCATGCGGCGTGGGACTTCGCATGCCTCAGAGGAAAAACAAAAGGCGGCCCGCAGGCCGCCTTGTCCTTAATGCGCACTGCAATTCAACGAGGATTCGTCGACGCATCCCCGCGCGGCTTGGCATCGTTCGAGTTTTGGTTTTGCTGATTGTTGTTGGGATTGTTGCTGTTCGGATTGTTCTGGTTGCTGGCTGGATTGGTACCCACGTTGTTTGAGCTTGGACTGCTGTTCGAGGCGCTGCCTTTGCCGCTTACTGTAATTCGGTCTCGAACACGCCGGTTCCCTGCAAATGAGCTGGCGATTCGCTGGGCAGTCTGCTTTTCCTTACCGGTTTGAACAGTCCCGCTCAACTCGATCGTGCTCTCGGTGATATTCACGTTTATGTTGTCGTTGTGCAGCGTCGGTTCATTCTGCAGTGCGTTCTGAATTTGATTTTGCAGAGTTGCTGTGTCGTTCACTCCAACTCCCGTAGTCGTCGTACCGGGCGCGCCTGCAGTACCGCCTGCATTTGCACTCACGCCAGCATTGGAGCCGATTGCCCCCGTGCTAGCGCCGGACAGAGCGGTGCTGGGCGCAGCCGCTGTTGCCGCTCCAGTGATGCCACCCGTCGTGCCTGGCGTGCTTGTAGTCGATTGCGCTGTAGAAGCGGAGTTCTGGCCAGCCATGTTGCCTTCGTTGGAGGCATTCGTTTGCGGAGCGCTCGATGGATTTTCGCCCACCCCCGAACTCGTGGAAGCAGTTGTCCCGGCAGCAGCCGATCCAGTTTGATTACTCGGCACTCCGGCTGCGCTGGCGCTCGCGCTTGGGGCGGAAGGGGTTGCTCCAGTAGTCGCGCTTGCGCTGGAAGTTGTAGAGGTTGAGCCGCTTTGTGTTGCGGTCATGCCGGCTGCCTCGCCAGCGGTGGAGCTTGGTGTCGTCGAGCTCGATGACGGCGTCGTGGCTGAGCTACCGGTAGCACTGGTTGTGCCAGGTGGTGGACTTGTCGGGGCCGTGGCGCTGGTATGTCCAGTGGTGCCGGTTGTGGCACTCGCGGAGCTCGGCGCGCTGGAATCGTTGGTGGACGTGCTTTGAGACGCACTGCCACTCACTTCCGGAGTTGTGCTCGGTGCCGTGCCCGCACTCGACGTGGAAGCCACACTGGGCGGCATTGCTGAGGCGCTGGATTCGCTCGAAGAGCTTGGTGGAGTGCTGGCGGTCGTTGGGTTGTTGTTACCACTGGCAGAGCCACCTGCGCTGGCGCTGACCGTCAGGTGTTCATCCACCTTCTTTATCCCGGCGATGGACTTCGCCATTTCCTTGGCCCGCTTCTTGTCTGCTTTGGATGCGACGGTGCCCGTCAGGATGGCGGTGCGGTTGGTGACCGACACTTGCACGTTGGCAAATGCGGGATCCTGGCTGAATTTCGATTGCAACTGCTGGGTTAGGTCACCGTCGTTTGATCCGCTCTTGGAAGTACTGGCGGTCATGTCATTTCCGCTAGCTGCCTGACTGGATGTAGCCGTGCTCTGGGAACCCGCTGTTGTCGCCGAGTTCGAAGTCGTGTCCTGCGCGAGCGTGAACGGCACAGTGGCGGTTGCCAACGCTAACGCTAGGAAAATACTTGTCTTCTTCATGGGGAAATCTCCTGGGTGCCTACACTCTGGGTCTGAGTACCTCTTCACCCCTACCCGGATGCTGTTGCGCCAGAGAGGGTTGGCAGAGTAAGGCGTTGGGGAATCGGGTGATCGGGCCATCGGGTGATCGGTTGAAGTGAAGACTGGCTAAGTTCGAGATTCCAGGGCATCCGCTGAGAGATGCTTAAGGTCGGAGAAAGCCTTGACGGAGCTGGTGCTACTTCACCCGATGGCCCGATCGCCCGATTCTCATTACACTATCCCCATGCACGCGCATGTTCACGGCTCGGCGAGAACCTCGAAGCTCCTGCGCGTTGCTCTGCTTCTTACCCTTGCATACATCGCCGTAACGGTCATTGCGGGAATCAAGGCCCACAGTCTGGCCCTGCTGTCGGAAGCGGGACATAACGTTTCTGATTTCCTTGCTTTGCTGCTCTCCTGGGTGGCGGTTTACCTGGGTACACGTCCACCTACAGCCACCAAAACATTTGGATACCAACGCGCTGGGGTTCTCGCTGCTTTTGTGAATGCGCTAACCCTGGTGGTGGTCGCGATCTACATCTTTGTTGAGGCCGCGCGCCGCATGGTGAGCCCTGTCGCTGTACACGCCCGCACCATGATGATCGTGGCCGCCGCCGGCGTGGTCATGAACGGAATCATCGCGCTCATGCTTCACGGCAGCAGCCATGATGTAAACGTCCGCAGCGCATTCATCCACATGTTGGGAGACACACTCTCCACTGCCGCCGTGATCGTCGGCGGCTGGGTGATTCTTTTCACCGGAAAGACGTGGGTTGACCCGGTGCTCTCGTTCGGAATCGGTGCTCTTATATTGTGGTCCTCGTTCGGCATTATTCGCGAGACGCTCAACATATTGCTGGAGGGCACTCCAAAGGGAGTGAGCATGGATCTTTTGGCCGATGCGATGAAGCAGGTGGATGGCGTGCGGGATGTGCACGATCTTCATGTCTGGAGCATTGGATCGGAGATGCACGCGCTCTCCTGCCACATTGCAATCGCCGACATCCCGCCCTCGGCGAGCGAAGCGATATTGCGCGACGTGAAAGAACGTTTAGCAATGCAATTTCGCATTCACCACACCACCATCCAGTTCGAGCACGAGAACTGCGAGACCGCCCATGGCTGCGTGATGCCGGTTGGAATGGAAGAAGCTCACCATCATCACGGGCGCTGAGCTATATTCGCTTTACTAACCCGCAAGGAAGAGTTCGATTTCTTATCTTCAACAGAACAGTCTGCGGCAGGTCTCGTCACCTCCTTCCGGTACGCGCTTTTTCTCTCATCCTCGCTGGCGGAATTGCGCAACCATGGTTTGGGTTGGGCTGATCGCCCGCGAAGTAGCGATTTTTGTTGGGCACACCTATCGCATCTCCAAACTCGAGGGAAGCTTCGGATTCGGTTGGGAGACGGGGCGCATCGCTCGCTCCATCGCGTTGGGTCAAGGCTTTAGTTCGCCATTCCACGACACGAGTGGACCAACCGCGTGGCTGGCCCCGATCTACCCATATCTACTGGCGGGCGTATTCAAGCTGTTCGGGGTTTACACCTCAGCGTCGGCAATTGCGATTCTCTCGATCAATTCCATCTTCTCGGCGCTCACGATAATCCCGGTTTTCTACATTGCGCGGCGAGCATTCGGGCCTCGCGCAGCATTATGGTCCGGATGGCTTGCAGCTTTGTTCCCGTATGCGTGGTACTGGGCGATCAAATGGGCATGGGAAACCAGTCTAGCCACACTGTTATTGGCATGTGTTTTCCTGTTATCACTGCGAATGGCGGGAATAGACTGGGCAGGTTTTGTGGCACAGCCGCCCTCGGCTGTGGCTCCGCCGAGGCTGACAAAAGCGAGGCTGTCTGAGTCGCGAGCAGAACACTCCCCACGAACGCGCCGCGCAGAATGGCTATGGTTCGGATTATTGTGGGGATTAATCGCATTAACCAATCCGTCGTTATTGTCTTGGCTACCGTTCTGCACTGTGTGGATTCTGATCGCGCAGTTGCGAGCTGAGCGCACAAGTAAGCCTGTATGGTCGGCTCTCGCAGCTGGTGCGGTATGTCTCGTTGTAATGAGCCCTTGGGTACTTAGGAACTATGTAGTTTTTCATCGCTTCATTCCCTTACGCAGTAACTTTGGGGCGGAGCTGCGGATGGGAAATGGAGACAACGCCGTCGGTCTGTGGCGCTTCTGGATGCATCCGAGCAGCAACGTGCTCGAGCGCAAAAAGTTCCAGGAAATGGGTGAGATTGCCTATGTCCAAATGAAGCACCGGGAAGCGATCAATTTCATTCGCTCACACCCATTGCTCTTCGCCAAACTCTGCATCAGGCGTGCGACTTATTTTTGGTATGGCACACCACGCGACACGGGATTTGAGGTTCTTACGCTGGGTAGAAATGTCGGGTTTCTCCTCTCGTCGATTCTGGCATTCGGTGGACTGTGGGCCATGTGGCGTCACCGGCATCCCGCCACTTTCTTGTTTGCGTCGTTGCTGTTTGCTGCCCCACTCATCTACTACGTTACTTTCCCTCACCCACGATATCGTGCTCCAATCGAACCGGAGATGCTGATCCTGATGGTGGGACTGTTTTTCTACGCGGAATCACGCGCAAAACATGCCGCGCCAGCCAAGAGTGACGAATCTTCATGAGACTAGTGCCCTTGCGACAATTTGCCATTGACCACGACAAGCCACTGCGACGTCTCTCGATTGTCCTTCCGGTGTACAACGAGAAGGCGACCGTCGCAACCACCATCAAGCGTGTGTTACAGGCGGCATCGCCCATGGAGCTTGAACTGGTAATCGTGGACGATTTCTCGCGCGACGGCACACGGGAGATTCTTCCCGAACTGGTACAGCGAATGCAGAACTCCTTCGGCGTGCAGATTCAACTCGTGATGCATGATCGCAACCAAGGTAAAGGCGCAGCCTTAAGAACAGGATTTAAGCATGCCACTGGTGACGTAATTTTGATCCAGGACGCGGACCTCGAGTACGATCCTCGAGATTATCCGCTCCTCTTGGAGCCGATTATGGAGGGCTATGCCGATGTTGTATTCGGAAACCGATTTCATGGCGGCTCCCATCGCGTGCTGTATTTCTGGCATTACATCAGCAATCAGGCCCTGACATTCTTGTGCAACATGCTGACAAACCTGAACCTCACCGACATGGAGGTAGGATACAAAGTCTTTCGTCGTGAGATTCTCGATTCAGTTCAGTTTCGTAGCAACCGTTTTGGCTTCGAGCCTGAGTTCACCATCAAAGTCGCACGGCTGGGCTGCCGTATCTACGAAGTTCCCATCAGATACCACGGCCGGACTTATGAGGAAGGCAAGAAGATTACCTGGCGCGACGGAGTGGCCGCGGTGTGGCATATCCTGAAGTTCCGTTTCTTTGAATGAGTGCGGCCACAAACATTCGCGTTGCCGTTGTCGGTTGCGGCGCCTTCGGCCGCAATCATGCTCGAGTGTATCGGCAGCTTCAGCAAGACGGCGCCGGCGTCGAATTCGTTGCAGTCGTGGACAGCGACCCCCAGCGCGCCAAGAGCCTCGCAGCCGAGTTTGGCACGCAGTTCCTAGGTTCAATCGGTGATCTGCGAGGCAAAATCGATGCCGCTTCGGTCGCGGTGCCAACCGTCCATCACCTCAGCACCGCACGCGAAATCATTGAGAGCGGTGCCGACGTGCTTATCGAGAAGCCACTCGCCTCAACTCTCGCGGAAGCCGACGAACTGGTCGCCGTGGCTTCGCGCACAGGCCGAGTCGCACAGGTAGGTCATCTGGAGCGTTTTAATCCCGCCGTTATAGCGACGTTGCCCTTAGTAACTCGACCAATGTTTTTCGAAGTTCACCGGCTGAGCGTCTTCACTCCGCGCTCGCTGGACGTTGACGTCGTGATGGACCTGATGATCCACGATCTCGACGTGGTACTGTCACTCGTAAAGTCGCCGGTTCGAGAGGTCCATGCCGTTGGGCTGCCTGTGATCAGCCACAAAGTGGACATCGCGAACGTGCGCATCGAGTTCGAGACAGGCTGCGTGGCAAACTTCACCGCGAGTCGCGTGAGCACAGAGCCAGTCCGCAAGCTGCGGTTTTTTCAGCCGCACGAATACATTTCTATCGACTACGCGCGCCAGGACGTGATCAGCATTCGTGTTGATGAACGCGCCGCCGCCGCACTACTGCGAGGAGAAGCGCCTCCAGCTAAGGTTGGACCCGCTCCAGGCATCGCCATTAACAAGCCGAAAGTAGAAGCAAAGGAGCCACTGCGGACTGAGATCGAAGCATTTCTTGCTTCGGTGCGCAGCCGTCGTCCTCCGGGGGTTTCACTCGAGGATGGCCGCGCAGCCCTGGCCTTGGCTCTCCAGATTAACGAAGCGATTCTCAAACATCATCGTAGGGCAGGTCTCAGCCAGATTACCTAGAACTCCGCTTGCACATCCGGGCAAAGCGTTGCAATCCCGAGGACACGCATTTGCAACGTACGAGTCCAAGGGGTTGTTCGGATTTACAAAGTTCCAAAGCCCGCATATAGTTGGTGGGCAAAATCGGACATTTTGCTATTTTCCTGGGCGCCTTCAGGTGCGCCAAAGGTGCGGTAACGCGCGTGGAATCCTCTGCCGTGGCGACTGAAAAGGCCAAATTAGAGCGTCAGGACGTTCTCGATTCTCTGGCCGGAGTCGTCGCATCGTTCTCAACCTATCCAAACGACGAAATTCTTCAACGGATTCCAGAGTTTCTGGTCTCGGAGTTTCAAGGCGAGCGCGCCGAATTGTGGCTCTGGGACGAGACCTCGAATTCTTCCTATCTGGTCCATTCCGCCGGGAAGCCGGCTGAGCGACGGCTCGACTCCGTTCCTTCCGGGGAAGGTGCGCTAGGCAAAGTGGCTGAGAGCCGCAAATCGATCGAGAACATTTCTCTCTCCTCCTTCAGCGCTGAGGATCAAGAATTCGCGCGCAAGAATCACTTTAAGTACATCTCCTGCTACCCCCTGCTCTCCGGGGGCAAGACTTTGCTGGGTACGCTTGCCGTTTATACCGAGACAAGCGCGTCTCCGACTTTACTCTCGCTCTGGCGGACGTATTCGGAGATGTGCAACATCAAAGTCCCCGACGTATTCGCGGCGCAGCAACAGCAAAAGCGGATCACGCAACTCTCACTGCTATTTGAAGCGACGCGCTTGCTCAACTCCACGCTTGATCTCGCCGAACTGCTCGAGCTGATTCTCAAGATCGCGCGCCAGGAGGTGAAGGCCGATCGTGGCAGCGTGTTCCTGGTTGACGCCAAGCAGAAGGAGCTGTGGTCGATTGTGGCCTTCGGCCTCGATCATCAGGAAATTCGCATGCCCTGGGGAAAGGGGATTGCGGGGCATGTCGCCGAGACGGCAGAGACTGTGAACGTCGAAGACGCATACCAGCATCCGTTCTTCGAGTCGAGTTTTGACCACCGTTTTCAGTACCGCACTCGTTCGCTTCTTGGCATGCCGATCCGGCACTACACGGGTGAAGTTGTTGGCGTCATCCAGCTCCTTAACAAAACTACCGGCAACCGTTTCACCGAAGAAGACGAGGATTTTCTCTCCAAGCTCTCCGGCCACATGGCCATGGCGCTGGAGAACGCACGCTTGCACCGCGAGTCGCTGGAAAAACAGCGCATGGAAAAAGAGTTGGCGCTGGCCCGCGGCATTCAACGCAGCCTTCTACCCGACCAGCCTCCGGTGATTCCCGGCTTTGAATTAGCGGTCGCGAACGAACCATGCTTTGAGTGCGGCGGAGATTATTACGACTTCCTTCACCTCGGTCCTCAATCGCTGTTGCTGGTAGTTGCCGATGTCGAGGGCAAGGGCGTTTCGTCGGCTCTGGTGATGTCGAACCTGCAAGCGACGCTGCGCGCGCTGGTGATGCACCTCCATTCCCTTGAGGTGCTGGCGCTGTCGTTGAACGAGATGATCTACAACGACACGAAATCGGAAAAGTATCTGAGCTGCTTCCTCGGCCTGGTGGACACGCGCCGCAATGGGTTGCACTACATCAACGCCGGCCACGTTCCTCCCATCCTTGTGGATGGAGCTACAGGAACCTACTCCCTGCTGGAAGAAGGCGGCACTGTAATCGGGCTGTTTCCAAAAACGGACTATACACGTGGTGTGGCACAGCTAAAGGCCGGTGACATTCTCGTCTGCTGTACCGACGGTATTCTGGAAGCGTGCGATGAGCACGATGAGGAGTTTGGTTCCGAAAAGCTGGCAGCGGCCGTACTAAAACATGGCGACAAGACTGCACAAGGAATCATCGAGGCCGTGCTCGCAGAGGTGAATCAATGGTGTCACGGCATCCAGGCCGACGATAAGGTTTTGATGGTCATGAAAGTTAACAGCGATGGGACCATCACGCGTAGCGACAGCAATCTTCCCAAACCGGAACTGACGTAGGGGCTAGTTTTTTATTCAAAGCCGGCACGCCGGGCGACGGCGTGCCCGGATGCTCCAGTAGTGCATCGGCCCAACCTTTGCGATCTCATACTGAAAGTGCCGCTTTGCGTGATCTCTCAATAGCGAAGAACGGGCGACCCTGTGCAACTCTCATCATTTCCCAGCGACGGCAGCTTCTTGAGAGGTCGCTGAAATCATTGCAACATCCGTTTCGCCCGGCTTTTCCTTCCCAAAGGGGCTGAAGTTCGTGTGAGTGTCGTACACATCCACACCCTCACTGCGCTTCAGGAAATTCACAACCAAGTACGTGAGCGGCGTAGCCAGCACTTCATACAATACCTTGCCCAAGTATCCCGACCCAATCAGGATCAGAATCGACTTTGCACTTACTGTGCCGGCGAACGCGAGAAACATAACGATCGTCGTGTCTACGGCCTGACCCACAACAGTAGATCCAACCGTTCGCGTCCAGAGCCAACGCCCCTCCGTCAGCAGCTTCATCCGTGCCAACGTGTAAGAGTTGGCGAACTCACCGCACCAGAATGCAACCAGGCTGGCTGCCACCATGCGCGGCACAAAGTTGAATACAACCTCGAACGCGTGCTGATTCGGCCAATCCGGCGCCGGAGGTATGTGAACTGTCACGAAGCCCATGAGGGCCATCAGACCTGAGGCAAAGAAGCCAATCCAGATCGCACGCCGCGAACCGGAGTAGCCGTAGACCTCAGTGAAAACGTCGCCGAAAATGTAGGTGATGGGGAAGAGAAGTTGCGCGCCTGAAATCCGAAAAGGTCCGATGGCACAAATCTTCGATCCAACCAGATTCGAGATCAGTAGCACCACCACGAAGATGTGCACCAGAATGTCGTAATGACGAAAGTTGCGAAGACTCTGATGCTTGTGCGTGAGGCGCTGGAGAAGAGCCTGAGACATAGGAGAATTATCACGATTGTACTGGTAGGGACATCCGCCGCGGCGGACGTCCTACCATGCTGCATGTAACACCTATGACTTCTGTTCCTTGATTGCCGCTAGCACTTCTTCAGCGTGACCCTCGGGTTTGACCTTGGGAAATATCTTTGCCACTCGGCCCTGCTTATCAATCAGAAACGACGTGCGTTCGATTCCGATCGACGTCCTGCCGTACATGTTTTTTTCTTTGAGCACTCCGAAGGCTTCGCAGAGCTTTTTCTCTTCATCGCCCAACATCGAGTAAGGGAGGCTATATTTGTCTTTGAACTTCTTCAGAGCTTTAGGTGAGTCTTTGGATATGCCCAGCACGACCGCGCCGGCACGTTGCAGCTTCTCGAATTGATCGCGAAAGCCGCAGGCCTCGATGGTTCAGCCCGGGGTATCGGCTTTCGGAAAAAAGAAGAGAATGACCGGTCTTCCGCGAAAATCCTTCAGACTCACCGGATCGCCATTCTCGTTAGGGACACTGATGTCGGGTACCTTGTCGCCAATTTCCATGCAGAATTTTTCCTCGAAAAGTTTTCTCGCTCATTTATATCGCAACCGTCGGACCGCCGTTGTTCGCGCACTGTTTCTTCTAGTCGCGGTCTGCGTTGGTTTATTTCCCGCCGAGGCTCAACGCAAGAAGAACAGCGGGCCTCGCGCTCTGGGCGTCGTTACCTGGAATGGCGACAGCGCGATCCCTGAGCCTGGCACCTCGGTATTGACTCCGGTTGCCATTCTTGTCGAGGGACGCTTCTACGATGCGGAACTTTATCAGGCTCAGCCGGAGCCGCTCGCGGTGGATGGCGGGGTGATTTACGACGTTTTCAAGAACGGTGATCCAATCGGTACGTTCAATGTCGGTGGCTCGCGGCAAGACAAGGGAATCTGGTACGGCCTTGGGCGATTCGAGGCCAAAAAGGAGAAGTCGGCGGAACCTGCCAAGACAGCCTCGGCTACGCCCGCGGCTTCCGCGCCGTCGGAGGATGATCGTCCTCGGCTGCGTCGCGGACCTGCCCCTCCACCACCACCGAAGCAGCAGACGGACGAAGTTCTAAACAATATCGATCGCGATCCGGAGAGGCCGACGCTGAGACGTCAAACGGCAGAGGAGAGAAAAGCGAAAGTGGCAGCGGCGACGCCCACGAAAGAATTCGTTCCGCCGGCAATGCATATGGCAGTGGCCATCTCCGATGCCGGAGGTCCTGAGGCTCGGCCATTCACTTTTCGCGCGAAGCCAGGGGAAACGGACAAGTTACGCGCAGAGATGGAAAAGCTGGCGAGAACCGAGCTGGATAAGCTGCGGAAAGTTCCCAAGCCACCCGCGACCCAAGGTGTGGCCGGAAAGAAGCAACGATTCCACGGTCCAACTTCATTCCCGGCGCTAGAGTTACAGAATCCAAGCTTCGGCGTCTTTGATGTCAACGGCAACAATGCTCCAATTCTGGTTTATTCAGCAGCAGCCCTGGTCGACGGACTGAAGAGGTACATCACCGTCGCGGCGTGGGAAGAAATCGATGAGAGTTTGCGCAAAGCCTTCACGCAGATAACGGACGATCATCATCTCGATGTCTATCCCCGTCTCGAGATCATCGATGCGGTCGATGCTCGGGGAAACAGCCGTGGGGAACTTCTATTTCGGGCTTTTGGTGATCAGGGAAATCACTTCGCTCTGTATCATCCCGCACCGGACAGCCTGGAACCGCTCTTCGACAGTTCCAAGTGAATGCGACCATCTCAGTACCTGACCGTCCCGAGCTCTCGACGAGCTATCCCGGCGTTCCCGACGCGCGCCATTCCATCCGTCTAACGCTCACACTCTGTGCGACCACTCTGCCTACTCCTCTTAGCTGGCGCTATTTCCGTTGCAGCCTCAGATGAGGATGCCTCCATGTTTCGCGGCCGTCCTGGGCTGAACTGAGAGGACGCAGGCTTCCACAATAATGCGGTGGGAACGATTCGGACGTGCAAGTGTACTCTTGTCACGAATGCACAAGACACTCGCTGCGCTGAAGATCGGATTACTCTTTTCCCTCTGTGTCGTTTGTTTCATTCCAGCCGTTGCCCAGCATTCCTCTTTTGAACCTGGAGCGCGCAGCATCATGGATGCTCACAATTGCTATCCCTACTTCGAGTGGTGGACAGACCGGATCGATCGTGCGCTCTCCACCGGGATGCCGCTCGCCATCGAGCAGGATCCATTCTGGTATACCGATCGGCGCAGCGGACGTTCGTGGTCGGTTGTTGCCCATGGAGCTCCGGTCACGGGCCAGGAGCCAGCGCTAGAACAGTATTTCTTCGAGCGCATTCGCCCAGTCATCGAAGCCGCACTACGCAGCGGCAACCGAGCCGATTGGCCTTTGATCACCTTGAATCTCGACTTCAAGACCGAGGAGCCGGAGCACTTGGCCGCAGTTTGGGCTTTGCTGAACAAATATCGCGACTGGCTTACGACTGCGGTAAAGAGTGGTGACGAACGAGAAGTTCAAGCCCTTGATGTAAGACCGCTACTAGTGCTCACAGGCGAATCTGACAAACAGGCAAAGGTGTTCTATAACGATGTGCCCGTACGTCAGCGATTGCTCGTGTTTGGTGCGGTGCACACAAATACGACGAATCCGATGGCCGCTCCCGACGTGCTGGAGCCGGAACAGGCATCGAATTATCGCCGTTGGTGGAACAACAGTTGGGCGGTTGTGGAGCAAGGAGGGCAAACGCAGGCGGGCGACTGGACAAAGGAGGATGAACTACGGTTGCGCAGTCTGGTTGAACATGCCCACGCAAACGGGTTGTGGATTCGCTTCTACACGCTCGATGGCGCAACCAAGGACGAATTGAGCTGCCACGGCTGGTTCCGCAGTTACAACTTCGGGTCCCTTTCGGCTGCACAACAACGTTGGCGGGCCGCGCAGACTACAGGGGTGGATTTCATCGCCAGCGATCAGTACGAACTTCTGGCCAACTCTTTGAAGTACGGAACAAACGCCACCAAGCGCCCAAAGTAGCTGAAAATAAGATTGCGCGGTGGCAATGAATATCCGTAAGAGAAGCGAATCACCCTGCTTCCATTGCGCATCTCTATATTCTGGACGAACGAAATGCCGCCCGATGCTCACTTTCTGCGTACTACGAATCGCACCAATTCCGGGATCATTGATTCAGTCTGCGTTTTCTGCCACACATTTGTGGGGGCCTCCCCTCGCCGAGAGTTACTGCGACTGATGGAAGACGCTCACGCCTGCGAAGAGATCACAAGGCACAGGTCGGGCGAATCGACGCGTTCAGACAAAAAGTTGCTGTCTGGCAAGAAAAAGGACCGCCGCAAGCGGAACAGTGTTTAGGGAGCTTTGTGCGTTCGCGGCTTAACAGCCTGCTGAAAAAATAGTCAAAATGAGCTTCCAATTAGCTCTGACAATGCTGTGGCTCCGCAAGCATTCTTCCGCGCGTAAGCCGCTTGGCCTCGAAGGTTGTTATAGGGCCGACGCCCTAGCCCGCTCGATATAACCTCAGCAAGTGGAATTTCCCCGGTTTTCACGCCTCTCTTGTTAAAATCGTGAGAGTCTCCTGACATCGGGAAGCGCGTATTCTGGTCGAACTCGCACCTTCGATTCTTTCTGCGGATTTTGCCCACCTGGCCGATAACGTCTTGGCCTCGATCAAGGGTGGCGCAACCATCGTTCATCTTGATGTAATGGATGGGCATTTTGTGCCGAACATCACCATCGGTCCGCCGATTGTGAAGTGGCTGCGGCCGGTGACCGATGCCGTCTTTGATGTGCACCTGATGATCGAGAATGCCGATCGCTTTATTCCAGATTTTGCCGAAGCTGGGGCTAACTGGATCTCTGTGCATCAGGAGGCATGTGTCCACTTAAACCGGACACTGGAATTGATCCGCCATCATGGTTGCAAGCCGGGTGTCGTCATTAACCCGGCAACTCCAGTGGAAATGCTGTCTGAAGTGCTCGACATGGTGAATGTTGTCCTTGTGATGTCGGTAAATCCCGGATTCGGTGGACAAAAGTTCATCCCCGGCGCGTTGCACAAGATTGCACGACTCGCCAAGATTCGCCGGGAGCGCGGTTTGAATTTTCGCATTGAAGTCGACGGCGGCGTAGGTCTAGACACCGTCGCTGATGTTGTGAGGGCTGGCGCGGAACTGTTGGTTGCCGGTAGCGCCGTTTTTAACGGGCACGATATCGCAGCGAATGCGCGGAACCTGTTGAGGGCAGCACAAGCTGCGGTGCCGGAAAAGAAACAACCTGAGGTCGTGAGGGCCTAAGCAGGCTTCGGAGCTTTGCAGCTCCGAGACCTAAACAAGGATTTCCATGATTTATCGCTTCACAAAACTCGTCGTCGCTCTGAGCATCGCGCTGATGGTGGCTGGCTGCCATCACAACAAGGTCGCCAATCCAATCGCCAATGTGGATTCCAAGCAGCCGGACAAAGTTTTGTTCGACCGCGCCATGGAGGCGATGAAAAAGGGTAAGTACGACGTCGCCCGCATTACCCTGCAGACTCTGATCAACACCTATCCCGATTCGGAATTTATCGCGCGAGCCAAGCTGGCAGTCGGCGATTCGTGGTACGCCGAGGGAACAACCGCTGCGTATCAGCAGGCGGAAGTCGAGTACAAGGATTTTCAAACCTTCTTTCCCAATCTGCCTGAGGCCGCTGAGGCGCAGCTGAAAGTCGCCAACATGCACTACAAGCAGATGGAGAAACCGGATCGCGATTACACGCACGCCATGCGCGCCGAAGACGAGTACCGCGCGATGATCCAGCAGTACCCCGATCACAAGCTGATTCCAGAAGCTAAGCAGCGCTTGCGTGAAGTTCAGGAAGTGCTTGCGGAGCGTCAGTACCGCATTGGACGCTTTTATTATCTGCGCGAGTCATATCCGGCGGCAGTTGCGCGCTTGAAGAGTCTTGCCGATACCTATCCGCTGTACAGCCAGGCAGATGACGTCCTCATGATGCTGGGCCGCTCTTATGAAGCCGAAGCGGGACTGCTGAGAACTAGCAAGCTGGACGAACAACGCAAAGTGAAGATGATCAAGCAATATGACGGGGATGCCGGCAAGGTATACGCACGGATTATCGAGCGTTACCCAACCAGCGACCACGCCGGGGACGCACAGGCGCGCTTGAAGGACTTGGGACTGCCTGTGCCCACTCCCACTCCCGAAGCCATTGCACAATACAAAGCCGAAGAGCAGAGCCGTTCTGAAATGGGACGTTTCGGCAAGATGATGTCGACCTTCCACAAGGCGCCAGACAATCTTGCGCGTGCTGCCAAAGTGGGAGAGCCACCGCTTGTCGATCCCGCGCCGACCAACGCACCGCAACTTATTCGTGAAGCCCAGAATATGGCCCTGGGGGTTCCCGATGGTGGCGGTGGAACAGTCAGCGTCGAAAAGACTACGAATCCCGATGCGAGGAAGAGCGATCCGATTCCTCGTTCCGAGGCTGCTCCAAACTCAAGTCCTGAGTCGGCTGCGCCGCCAACGCCTGCCGCGGCATCGAGCAACGCAGCTGGATCCGATACGGGAATTGGCGAACTCACTCCAAACGCCGCACCCGCAGCGCAGAGTGGAAATGCGCCGAGTGCAGCAAGTGCTGGCGGAACTGCCTCTGCAGCTTCGGATGCTTCCAGTGGCACTGGCAGCGCTCCTCCGGCGGCGCCTGCTCAGGTAAACGAAATTGAGAAAGGATCCTCAACCGACGCTGCTAATGCCTCGTCAGCCAATTCGACAAACGACCAGGGCAGCTCTTCCAGCAAGAAGAAAAAGAAGACAGGCCTGAAGAAGATTGTGCCGTTTTGAGAGTTGTGGTTCCTGCGCTTGCTATCGAACGGAGTAGCTGAGGTCTGCGGTGACGCAAGCGCCAAGCGCCAGTGTCGGTCGCTCCTTTCTGAAGACCTCCAACACGGCTTGACATGGGGCGGAGTTACCGTCACAAATCCATTTAGGGAACCAACGAACCCTCTGCTCAGAGATCTGCTGGGAGCAAATTGTTGTCCCTGCCCTTCGCGAGCATGCTCCGTGAATTCTCTGTCATCCTGAGCCCTGTTTTGGGCGAAGGATCTCCCGCGATGTCTCGGATCGCGACGCTCTCTTCCGGCATTTCGGCCAGGGAATCTCGTGAAAGAGCCTCGACGACGCGATTAAGTCAGATGCATTCCGGGAGATCCTTCGCCCAAACAGGGCTCAGGATGACAGAGTCCTCGCGTGTTTGGTTTGCTGAAGGCGAAGGCAATTGTCCCAGGACAACAAGTCAAGCTCCGCACGCAGCGGCGCGATCGAGCAGCAGCTTCCGTTCGCGCGCGTTGCGCGTGAGTGACGCAGCGCGCTCGAACTCCGTGCGCGCTTCATCGAGGCGCCCCAGCTTTTTCAGCAAATCGCCGCGGACGCTCGGCAAGAGGTGATAAGCCTTCATTGAAGGTTCCGACGTGAGTCTGTCCACTAGTTCCAACCCTGCTGCTGGACCAGACGCAAATGAGAGCGCAACGGCGCGGTTCAGTTCCACAACGGGAGAAGGCGTGAGCTGCGCAAGGCGGGCGTACAGTGCGGCGATGCGCGGCCAGTCCGTCTCCTGATTAGTATGGGCACGTGCATGACACGCTGCGATAGCAGCCTGCAATGCGTACGGCCCACCTCCGCCGAGCTTCTCGGCCCGGTCCAGCGCTGCGAGACCACGGCGGATGAGAAGCTGATCCCAGCGTCCGCGATCCTGATCGAGCAGCAGGACCGGTTCTCCTGAAGGCCCGACTCGCGCGTGGGCGCGCGATGCCTGGATCTCCATCAGCGCAACCAGGCCATGCACTTCCGGCTCGTTGGGAGCGAGCTCAGCCAGAATGCGCCCCAGTCGCAGTGCATCGTCGCAGAGCGCAGGCCGCATCCAGTCGCCTCCGGCGGTTGCCGAGTAGCCCTCGTTAAAGACGAGATAGATAACTTCGAGAACGGACGACAAACGTGAAGCGAGCTCCGCTCCGCGCGGCATTTCAAATGGGACGCGCGCCTCAGCAAGGGTTCGTTTGGCGCGCACGATTCGCTGCGCAACCGTTGGTTCCGGAACCAGGAATGCGCGTGCTATCTCGTCCGTCGTCAGTCCGCCGAGCAGGCGCAGCGTGAGCGCGGCACGCGCTTCCTTGGAGAGCACTGGATGGCAGGAGATGAAGATGAGCCGCAGCAGATCGTCGCCAACATTGTCGTCGAGGGCGGCATTGAGATCGGGCACGGCCATCTCTTGCGCCTCGAGTTCGCGGCCAAGCTCTTCGTGCTTGCGCTCCAGCCGCTTATTCCTGCGGAAGAAGTCAATTGCGCGATGCTTGGCCGCAGCCATAAGCCAGGCGCCGGGATTCTCGGGAATACCCGATTCGGGCCACCGCTCGAGCGCGGCGACGAGGGCATCGTGCGCAAGATCTTCGGCAATGCCGACGTCGCGCACGATTCGCGTGAGCCCTGCGATGAGCCGGCCGGACTCGATCTTCCAAACTGCGTCGATGGCGCGATGGGTGTCCGTAGCCGTCACAGCTACCCATCACACCATCTTCGGCAGCGAAGGCGCAAGTCGCAATCTCAGGTAGAGACGCAGCACGCTGCGTCTCCATCATGAAGCAGAGGCAAGCCTCGCTTCCCGCATATTCCCGAGGGCATGGCAGAGACGCAGCATGCTGCGTCTCTACTGGTCTTAGCTCGCCAGTGCCGGTTCCTTCTTCGTTGCCGTGGCATCAGTCGCCAAACCTGGGCAGCCCTGATCGGCCTCAAAGATCTGGCGAATTTCGCACTCACCTTCGCCGGCCACTTGAAGGAAGTCCTTAGTCAACTTGATCGCCTCTTCCTTCGAACTCGCATTCAGTATTGCGAAGCCGGCGACCACTTCCTTCGCTTCGGTGAAGGGACCGTCGGTAATGGTGAATTTGTCCTGTGAGAGTCGTACCCGAGATCCTAATGCGGTCGGCAAACATCCTTCGGTTGCGACCAGGAAGCCAGTCTTAAAGCCATCTTCGACGAGCCTTCCCATCCTGGCCATCTCCTCCGGCGATGGAGGCGCATTCCTCTCGACTGTCTTATAGATTGATAGAAATCGCGGCATGTCACTTCTCCTTGTTGACTTGATTTTCGAATTCGAGCTGGATTTCCGAGCACTCTCGCCGGTTCTTCCTGCCCTCATTTACACAGCGAACGCCGGCATTGAAAATCGACACGTTCGAAAATTTTTTTTGCTCCATCACCCTTGTAGAGACGCAGCATGCTGCGTCTCTACCATGCAGCCGGTTAGCGCCGCACCCTAGCCACCCGCAATCGCGCCGATGATCAGGAAGGGTTCCTTCCCAGATGTGACCGCATCGGGCAAGGGTGTGTCCGGGGATTGATGCGACAAATCCTCCTCACAAGCAAAGAAGCGCAAGAATGCCCGGCGCTGTTGCGTGTCGTGATCACGAATCGTGCCACGCAGCGCCGGATACTTGGCTTCAAGTGCGTCGAGCACCGAGCGCAGCGTAACTGGAGCTGGGACGTCGAGCTGGACTTCGCGACCTACCTGCGCCAGCGTTCGCAGATGTTGGGGAAGTTCGACTCGAATGTTCACGACAGCGTCTGAACTTCCACTGAGAGCACGGCCGGAAGATCTCGAACAATCGGAGCCCAGCTGTCGCCCGCGTCGGCTGATGCGTAAACCTGCCCTCCGGACGTGCCGAAATAAATGCCGCATTTATCGAGCGAATCCACCGCCATTGCGTCGCGCAACACGTTTACGTAGCAGTCCTTTTGCGGCAGTCCTTTTGTGAGTGCCTCCCATTCATTGCCGCCACTGCGGCTGCGGTAGACACGCAGCTTTCCCTCGGGCACAAAGTGCTCGGAGTCGCTCTTGATCGGCACGACATAGATCGTGTCGGGCTCGTGCGCGTGAACGTCGATCGCGAAACCAAAGTCAGTGGGCACGTTGCCGCTCACCTCTTTCCAGGAGTCGCCAGCGTCATCGCTACGCATGATGTCCCAATGCTTCTGCATAAACAGCACGTTCGGACGCTTCGGGTTCATGGCGATGTGGTGAACGCAGTGGCCGATCTCAGCATTCGGATCGGGAATGTACTGGGAATGGAGCCCGCGGTTGATCGGCTTCCAGGTCTTGCCACCATCGTCCGTGCGAAAGGCTCCGGCGGCCGAGATGGCAATAAAAATCCGCTTGGGATTGCTGGGATCAAGAATGACTGTGTGCAGACACATGCCGCCGGCTCCCGGCTGCCAGTTTGGACCAGTTCCATGTCCACGCAAGCCAGAGAGTTCCTTCCATGTCGTTCCGCCGTCGCTTGAGCTGAACAGGGCAGCGTCTTCGACGCCAGCGTACACCGTGTCTGGATCGGTGAGCGAAGGCTCAAGATGCCACACACGCTTGAACTCCCACGGATGCTGCGTGCCGTCGTACCACTGGTGAGTGGTGAGGGGCTTGCCGGTTTCGGGAGAGGTGTCGTAGGCAAACTTGTTGCTCTGGCCTCTGGGACTCCCATCTGGCGCCGGGGCTGGCGCGCCGCCGGGTATCTCCCAAGTCTTCCCACCATCGCTCGAGCGCTGGATGATCTGTCCAAACCATCCGCTCGTCTGCGACGCGTAAATCCGATTAGGATCTGCGGGCGATCCCTTCAGGTGATACATCTCCCAACCCGCAAAGTGGGGGCCACTTACATCCCACTTTTCACGCTTTCCGTCCGACGTCAGAATGAACGCGCCTTTGCGCGTACCAACCAGAACCCGCACCTTACTCATTCCTTGCTCCTTTTCGAAAACGTAATGTCGCTGCACATTTCAGTGATACGACGGACGAGCATGAATGTTCACGACATCTGCGCTGAAAATTTCTGTGGATGTTACGTCTGCATCGTGCGCAGCTTCCCGCCGAGCCAGGCGGAGGGCATCGCCAGCACGATGAGCGCGACAGGATACCAGTGTGGACCGAAAGCCGGTCCTTTGTTCCACGTCACGACAGCACCCATGGTGCTCACCACGAGGGCGATAGCGCCGGCCAGCAGTGCATGTGCCATGGGCCGTTCGGGAGCGAGTCGCGCGGTGATGTAGGTCGCCAGAACCAGGTAGATCGTGCGATAGATAGTCGCAAGCAGCAAAGGCTTGTCGGCCGTGGGCTGTCCGAAGTCCGGAAAGACCCCAATTGCATGCAGGACCATATCTGTCCCGAGCGAGAGAACCACACCCACGACAAATCCTACTAGCAGCGCGACTGCGCTCCGCCCAATGTTCTGGGGGCGCTCATTCGCGTCTGCCATTTGTGCTGCCGATTGAGCTGGCATTCAGAGCTCCTTCTCGAAGTTCACAATGTAACTCTTCTACAACTTCTAGGGAGAGGCACTGGCTTCCGCCGTGGCCCTAACGTTGCTCGTACGCCTGCTTCAGACCCTGGATGTCGATCTTGTCCATTCCCATCATTGCTTTCATTACCCGTTGCGATTTGGCGGGATCCTTGTCCAGCAACATCCGACCCAAAGCATTGGGAATAATCTGCCACGAGAGACCGTACTTGTCCTTAAGCCAGCCGCATCTTTCCTTCTTGCCTCCAGCAGAAAGCTTTTCCCACAACTCGTCTACCTCCTGCTGAGTCTCGCATTTCACGAAGAATGAGACCGCCGGAGAGAAGGTGAAATGTGGACCACCGTTCAGCGCCATGAACTCTTGTCCGTTGAGCTCAAATGTCGCGGACATTACTGTTCCTTTTGGCCCCGGGCCTCCATCTCCGTAACGGGACATGTTCACAACTCTGGAATTCTTGAAGAGCGAAACGTAAAAGTTTACTGCCTCTTCAGCGTTGCCATCGAACCACAAGAATGGAGTAATTTTTTGCATGAAGTGTTCCTTTCCACTAGCCCGCAACGGAATGAATGCGCGCAATCGCGCGCTCAACTGAAAGACGTAGCCGAGATGGGGAGGCAATCCTGGCCGTGGAGATCGTGGGGACGAAGTCCGGCGCCGTGTACATCTTGACAATGCAGCTCGATACCCCTGCTTACTTTTTCTTCCCCACGAAATCCCTCTCCATCTCGCGAAAGCGTTCCACTGCCCTGCTGGGCCCGAAATCGTCCAGCTCATACAACTGCCGAACCTCGATCTCGCCCTCCGCGCCTTCGCCGAAAGGAGCAGGGAAGCGCTTCACCCATTCCCGCGCCTCCTCACGCGACTTCACTTGGATCAACGTGTAGCCGGCGATCAACTCCTTCGACTCGGTAAAAGGACCGTCGATGACGTTGCGCTTGCCGCCCGAGTAGCGCATGCGCCAGCCCTTCGACGTGGGCTGCAACCCAGACGCGTCCAGCAGCGCTCCCGCTCTTGCCAGTTCCTCGTGGTAGGTGGCCATAGCTGCGATCAGCTTGTCCTCGGGCAGCTTGCCCGATTCCGTTTCTTTGTTGCCCTTCACCATGATCATGAATCGCATAATGTTCTCCTGGGGCCGCTAGTTCTTCTTTGCGTTCGAGGCTTGTTCACGGAGTCGTTTCTCCTGCTCCCTGAGCTCCGGCGTGAACTCAGCGCCAAAGTCCTCGTCCTCAAACACATGACGGATCTCGATTTCGCTCTCGCCTTCCATGGGATTGGGACAGCGCTTTACCCATTCGATCGCCTCTTGTTTCGATTTCACTTTCCAAATCCAAAAACCGGCGACTAACTCCTTCGATTCGGTAAACGGTCCGTCGATGACAGTGCGTTTCGTTCCCAAGAATCTCACGCGAGCACCCTTTGAGCTGGGATGGAGGCCCTCGCCTGCCAGCATGACCCCGCTTTCACCAGCTCTTCATTGAACTTTCCCATTTCGGCGAGCAGCTTCTGGCTCGGCATCTTGCCCGCTTCAGAGTCTTCGCTCGCCTTTACGATGACCATGAATCTCATTGTTATTTCTCCTTCTTATGATCTCGCCTCACTCAGACGGCGAATGTGCAATGCCGTAATCGACAACTTCAGTATTCTTTATTTTTGGAAATACTTGCTAAGTGCCTGGCGGTGAGAAGCCCGAGCCGGACGCTGCGAGGGCTTGAATCAGGGACGAAATTTTGTAAGTACGATTACGCCTAGGAGAGAAGCGCGGTTAGCGACCGTCGCGGGTCACCGGGTTCCAGTGTCCATCGTTGGAGTTGTACCAGTTTCTCCACGCTGCTGGATCATGCGGCAGAGACTCGCCTGTGATGTCCCGGAGGGCCTGGAAGACCCACTTGTGGGTTTCAGGATCGAGCGAAGGATTCTCAGCATAATCGAGCAATTTTGGCACCGCGGTACGGCGCTGTTTCTCACTTAGCATGCCCGACTGGGCCAGTCCGCATGCCGCCCGCTCACGGATCATTCCCGATGGATCGTCGTGGAATACCTCAAGCAACGGGGCGATAGTTTCGTCGCTGCCCAGGTAGGCGAGGCCCTCAACCGCCCAGTAGCGGACGTTCACATTGCTGTCGTGAATCGACGACAGCAGAATCTGCGCCGCGCGTTGCGGCTCAACGCCACGGTTTCCAAGCAGGCCGATATCCCACAGCGCATTGGCGCGTGGTCCTTGCTCGCCAGAACGGGCATCGGGCTCCAGACGATCAATCGTAGCCGTACTCTTTTCCAGGTCGCGCCCAGCAATATCAATTTCAATGGCCGCAGCACGAACTCGGAGATCGTCGGAGTTGAGCGCGGTCATGAAGAGCGATTCCAATTTCTGATCCAGTTGGATTTTTCCCCGCCAGCCATATACGCGCTCCGCGATCTGATCGTTGGCGCCGCGATAGTGATTGATCGAACGTTCCAGCAGTAGCTGCGCCTGGCTCTGTGGGGCCATCTGGTCCAGCACCTCGATCTCGTGCTCAGACAGCACATTGGCAGACGCCGGCTCAGGCTTGCCGCCGAGACTAAGCAGCTGCGCAACTTCCTGCCATGCCGCTCGCGCCGTTCCCGTTGCCACGAAAAGTCCGCCCAGCAGTGCAAGAATCGCAAGAGCGATCAGACGGAAGGCTCCTCGCGGCGCACCGGTGTTCCTGGGCGAAAGGGGATCAGCCTCGGGCCGGAGCGCTGCTTCCTGCAGGCGCGGATCGGAGGTTTGACTCACCCGGCAAGTATAGGAAGGTAGCTGAAGCCCGAAAAGATTACGCACGGACAGCAGGTAACCATGTCCAGCAACAGGGCTTACAGGCTCGAAAAGTTACGGATTGAAAGGTGAGTACTCCCGCAGCGTGTAACTCGCCAATGCAGGCTGGTCGATTTCGATTGCCTTGTCAATGTCGAAGATCAGCAGGCGTTGGGCTCCTGGGAATGCTGAGCGATCGGAATCCCAGTCGATCGTGGTGGTGCCCGAGAGTTGCAGAGTGCGTCCTTGTTCGAAATCGGGAAAGAGCAAGCCAGTGCGCGGATTTGCGCTGATGTTGCCGAGCGTGTTGAACATGTTGTTGCCGCTGTAGTCGGGAATGATCAGCCGTCGCGTTCCTTCTACTTTCACGAAGCCAGGATTGCCTCCACGATGCGACGCGTCTACTCCGCGGTCCGGATGTGCGCTGGCTATGAACAGCGTGTCGGCGTGCGCGATCCATTCACGCTGTGCCTGGCTCAGCCGGGTGGCATGCGAAATCAGACTCGCTGCCTTGTTGCTCCGTGAAGCGCGTTCCGGAACACGCAGCTGGATGTATTGCGGGCAGTTGCCGTAAACCTGGCGAGCCTGAATGCGCAAGCTATTGTCCCGAAGTACCTGGGCTTCGCCATTGAGGCGCACTCGCTGTCGACTCGCAAGATCGACGATCACCATGCCCACATCAGGATTCTTTTTCAGGTTCGTCAGCAGCGGATCGCCGTCCAGGTCGGCAGGTTCGGTTTCCAGTGTGACAGCGTCAACCACGCGTAAGAAGCCAGAATAGCCGACTCGCAGCGAAGCCCAAGTCCTGCCATCGGAATCAACGCTGGCAAAAGCAACCAGCCTGGGCTCGCGGAGAAAGTCGATGAGTCCATCGGGAATGCTGGAACGAATCCCGCGTCCTGAAACCTGCTCTACACCTGCGCGCAGCTGAACCGCGAGCTCTCCCTCGTGCCAGACTGAACCATCGGGTGAAGTGGCCTGCACCTAGTTCGTCCCTCCTCGCAGCGGCCCGCTCAGAGTGCCCTTTCCGAGCAAGCAGAAGACCACAGACATTTCAGATTGCTGCGCGTTGCGAAAGTTTCAGCAAATTCCTTGACAGGCGTCGCCGAGATACAGAAGGAAGAGGACATCCATCGCGCGGGGGCCGAGCGATTCGCAAAAGGAAAAAGATCAACCCAGCTTCGTCGCTTCGAGGCGTTAGTTCAGACCGGATCGATTTCGCCGTTCACGATCATGGCTTGGGCGACCTTGCGAGCCTGGCGGAAGGTATTGATTTGCGGATCTCCGTCGGGAAGCGCATTCACCAATTTCTCGAGTTCCTCGTCAAAGAGGCGTGTGATCAGCTCCGGAGTCTGCTTCACCGGCTTGCCGCTGTCATCGGTGAACTCCACCTTGTCACGATGCTGAACACGCTGCGCGATCATCAGGCGGTAGATGCGGTCGGTAGCGAGATCTTCCATGTAGCCGTCGAGCAGGCTCGCACCCTTGCCGTTCAACACGCCGTTGCGGTAACGAATCACGGTGCGCACGGCTGCTCGCGTTCCTGCCAGCGTACGCTTGCCAAGACCAGTTGGCTTCGGTCGAAGATTGGGATAGCGTTCACCTACCGCTTTGTGCGTTTTGATCTGGTTCGGAAATGGGAATTGATCGACGGCGATCTGATTTTGATCGGGATGTCCGGTCCATGCCCCGTCGAATCCGCGATCGGACTCGTTCCTCTTGTCTTTTTCAAGAACGGCCAAAGCGCGAGTGTTCAACTCTGGATTTGTGCGGTCGGGATACAGCGCCGTCATGCCGCCGATGGCAAACGCACCACGGTGATGGCAGATCGAGACCAGCAGGTCGCGCAGGTTCTGGAAGAAGGCAACGTCATGCGGAATGGTGTTGCGGTCGGGAAGCACCCACTCGGGGTCGTCGAGGTTGAAGTGGATGAGCGAAGCCATGTAGTCCCAACGTCCCAGATTGAGACCGAGGATGTGGTCGCGCAAGTGATAGAGAAACTCCTCCATCTGAAACGCTTGCGGATGGGACTCGACCAGCGCCATGCATCGGATGTAGCCATGTTGCCATCCGCGTAGGTGCTCGATCTCGTTGAACAGATCGTTCCACCATAAACCTTCTTCTGCTGATTCCGATTTGGGAATATAGAACGAAAGAGGATGCTTCAGCTTGCTGCGGTCGGCTCCGAAGGCCATACGGCAGACGTCGTAGAGCGAAGCAGACGCCAGATCGTCACCTTGCAGGCCAGGCAAGCGCTGCGAAAGATGTAATCCTCGAGCGCGTGTGAAGATCACCGTCTTGCTTTCATTAATCCCAACCTGCTTGTTGCGCTTCTTATCGAAGTAAGTCAACTCGCCGCGCAGCGCAGCATGAATGTTGTTGATACCAAGCTCGAGATGATCCCAGGAGTTCGCCATTGAGTCTTCCAGGTCAAGCATCACGCCGGGCGCCCCGGAGTTTAGCATTTTCACCACAAGTTCAGCATCGTCTGCTGGGCCAGTCATCTGGTTGCGCTGATCCTGGCACCACTCCGGCAGCGTGATGCTCCATTTGCCGGTCGTCGCCTCCGAGGGGGGAAGATGGTTCGGCAGCTTGCCCGCGTGAGCTTCGGCGAGCACTCGTTTGCGCTTAGCGACCAGTTCGCGTTGTCGCGGCGTGAACCGCTCGTGCAGCGGAACAAAAAACTCGAAAAATCCGCTAGGGAGATCGCGCTTCGGATCAAAATTCTGAGAGGCAGAGTTGATGGCAAAGCCGTGCTGTTGGTCCATGCAGGTGAAACTCTAACAGGCGTGAGGCCGCCCGTGCATCCTCGTAGAGACGCAGCATGCTGCGTCTCTACCATGCTGCATGCGCGGGGCAGGTTGTTGGCGTGTGCACTCTCGCCTATGATTGAGCGAGTTCTTCGTGTCATATGCTTGTGTCCACTGAAGCTTGTCCTCAATGCGGCGGCTCGGGATGGAAGACGATCCCGGCAACGACGGTCAAGGCGCAAAGCGTAACCCGCTGTGACTGTCGCATCGGCAACTGGGCCGAGAGGCTGCTGAAGAAGGCGCGCATTCCTGCGCGTTATGAGCATTGCACGCTGGCGAATTTCGAAGTCGATGAACGCGTGCATCCGTCGTTGAAAACCGCCCGGCTCCGGGCCGAACGCTTCATCGAAGATTATCCAGTCAACACAACTGGGCCATTATTTATCGGCCCCGTCGGAGTCGGAAAAACGCATCTTGCGGTTGGCGTCGTCCGGGCGCTCATCGAGCAAAAACGTACCTCCTGCCTGTTTGTGGACTATCGAGAGCTGTTGAAGCAGATCCAGAATTCCTACAATCCCAGCGTGCAGGCAACGGAGCTGGAGATTCTGCAGCCTGTGTTCGAAGCAGAGGTGCTCGTGCTGGATGAGCTTGGCGCCGTGAAACCCACAGAGTGGGTTTGGGATACAGTAAGTCTGATTCTGAACACCCGCTACAACGATAAGCGGACGACGATCATCACCACGAATTTTCCTGATGAACCGCCGGCAGGAGCACAGGGTGAGCCCGGCGACAGATTTGCCGCACGACGCGCGGCGCGCGAAGAGACGCTCGGTGACAGAATCGGCGAACGAATGCGCTCGCGACTCCAGGAGATGTGCAGAGTCATTAAGCTCGAAGGCGAGGATTATCGGCCGACTGCGCGACGGCAAAGACACTGAGGAAGAATCGGGTGATCGGGCCATCGGGTGATCGGGTGAAGTGAAACCTGCCAGAGTGATTTCCGCTGCTCTGGCGTGGCCTTGTGTTAACCCCGGTTTACATGTTCGTGTGGCCCGCTCGCATCTCCTCATTGAACTTTGGTTTCAGGAGAGCGAGAGCCGACTCCATTCGCTTCACGAACTGGTCCGCTTGCGAGGAGAGTTTTGCACTCGCAACCGCAAATTCTCTGGACGAATCGAGTGTCAGCAATCCTTCATTCGCAAGCTCACGCGCGATCTTGCCCAAGTCTTCAGTTGAACAGTCGAGATACTGAGCATCATAAGGATCGGCGATCCAGCTTGGCTTGCCTTCTCCCAAGCGTGCGGTGGCCCAAAAAACCTTGGCGCGGACAAACTCCTTTCGCTTGGTCTCGTCGGTTTCGCTGAAGATGAATCGCTGCTGCCGGGAGCTGTAATAGCGCGTGCTCACCGGCACCGGTTGGCGGTTTCCGCTCTTGAGCAGCTCGAGTTGGCCGAGATCCAGCGTTTTGCGGAGGGCGTTGAACGTCACACCTTCCGCGTATGGCTGCTCGAGAGCCGGCAGGACTTCGGCGAAAGTAACGGTCAAACTGGCTGCGACTTTCGCGTGCAGGGGACTTCCTGCCTCCGCCAGTTGCGCGATGCCATGCAGGATGTAGGAATCGGCTCCCGAAGTGGAACGATGATAGGGCCAACTGAATTGCTGCAGGGACAGCGGTATGCCGTGGAGAGTGAGGAAGACATCGGGACGCGCGGATTGCATGCGCCTTGCGAGCGTGTGGAGATACGTCTTCAACTCGTCGCCTAACGCTGGGCGCTTCTCTATTTCAGCAGAGAGACCCTCACTCGTTTCGACTGAGTAGGTCGTGCCGCTTGGAGACTTGAGTTGAAGCTTTGCCGTCGGCGCTCCAGTGAAATCAGTTCCGGCTCCAGCGCTGACGACAGTAAGGTTGGCCTGTGAAGCTAGCTCCTGAATAAGCTGAGAAATTGAATGTGATGCAGTTGGCATAATCTGGAAATATTGTACTCAAGCGAAAGTAAAACCATAGAACACGGATTGAACGGACACAAGAAGAACCAGATTCTGATCCCTGATTTTCGGTTACGACAGCCATTCGGCTGATCGAGGCAACAGCGCATTTGTCTATATCCGTCCGATCCGTCAAATCCGTTCAATCCGTGTTCTAGCCTTTTGATGTTTTAGTCTTCTTCCAGCACCGCATTCACGATGTCATCGATCATCTGCTTCGCCCGAGCATTGCCCAGAGTGTGATGATTCACGAGAACCGAGAACGCGATATTGTGACCACCCTTCGTTACTGCATAGCCCGACAGGGAATTCACCGAGCCTAACTGTCCCGTTTTGGCTTCCAGATGATCGGCGGCGAATGTTCCCTTGAAGCGCGTCGAGAGCGATCCATCTTCGGCGGCGATGGGAAGCGTGTCGCGGAACTGTGTGGCCCAGGGTTGCCCATAGGCGTACTGCAGTAGCTGCGTAAAGGCGTGCGGCGTTGCCAGATCGGAACGTGAGAGGCCTGAGCCGTCGTACAGCGCGAACTCTGCCGGATCGATTCGCACCTGTTCGATCAGGAATTTCTTTTCGGCATCGAGCCCGCCGGACAGCGATCCAGACACGCCTTTCAGTTTTCCCAAAAGGCGCAGCATGAGTTCAACATGGAGATTCTGACTGACCTTGTTGATGACAACCAGATCCTCGAGCAGCGGCGCCGATTGATGTTGCGCCAGAACGAATCGGGACGGTATGGTGACAGGCGGCACTACGAGTGGCTGATGGATCAGCGGCGGAGGATATTGCCACGCTTGAGAATGCACAGCGCGAACCTTGCCGCGCACAAGAATCCCCCGCTGTTGCAGCAGCATTCGAAGCAGTTGGGCATTCGCGGTTGCGGGATCTTCGATGGCTAGAGCCTCGTCATCGCCCGGGTCGCCGAGCGGGATCGTTCCCCAGAAAGTTAGTTCCAGCGATCCCGGTTCGCGCAGTACGCCTATATTCCGGGCAATTCCCCGGCCCGTTGTAGTGACCAGATTCTTAATCGTGTAGTAGCCGGTGTAGGGATCGAGCGTCAGCAACGCTCGCGCTCCCACGCGATCGCCCGGCTTGAGACTGGCAAAAACCACATTGTCATTTACAGTCAAAGCCGAAACCGGCGCACCGTAGTCCCACATCAGATCGTCCTGCGCCCAGCCTTCGCCATAACGCTCGTAAACGAAGTAGCTGTCGTCGCCAACTACGTCACCGTCGATGACCTTCACGCCGGCGCCGGCCACCTGGTCGACTAGTTCGTCGAGGATTCGCGCATGCTGCGTTACGCGCTCGGTCTTTTTTGCGTAGGGCAGAACGCGTCCCGAGAGATTGGGATCTCCGCGGCCAACCAAGATCACATCACCGGCAACTCGGCCCTTGCCATCGGGAGGGCTGTTCGCCTCAATCGTTGTAAGAAATCGATAATCTGGGCCGACCAGTGCGAGTGTCGTCGCAGTGGTGAACAGCTTGGTATTCGACGCGGGTTGAAGCAGCTTGTCCGCATTCTCGGCATAGAGCGGGGCTCCGGTTGCGAGATCGACGACACTGATTCCCCACGCAGCGTGCTGTGCGCGCGGATCCTGCTGCCGGGTCAGATTAATCCGCGTCGCGAGACGGGTGCCCAAATCCTGCATGGCCTGCGGAGAAACCGCAGGGGTGGGCGTCGTAGCCGGAGTCGATTGCGAAGACTGACAATGCGCAAAAACTACGAGCGAGAGGAACAACGCGATAAGACGCAGGGAGAAATTGGTCATCGCGCCGGATTGTAGCGCAGCGCGTAATTACAATCGCACCATGCGCCCGCGATTCTACTGGAAGCTGCGTTCTCGATCTCTAAAACTCGGAGAGCGCACGTTGGTCATGGGCGTCGTGAATGTGACGCCCGATTCCTTTTCTGATGGCGGACAGTTCCTTGATCCAGACCGCGCGATCGCGCATGGCATCGAGCTGCTAAATGAAGGTGCGGACATTATTGATGTAGGCGGGGAATCAACCCGTCCTGGAGAAAAGGACTTCGTCTCCGCAGACGAAGAGAAGCGCCGCGTCCTGCCGGTGATTGGGGGCATTCTCAACCAAGCTCCTGATGCCCTGATCTCAATCGACACCTACAAAGCCGAAACTGCAAAAGCCGCGCTCGATGTCGGAGCCGAAGTTGTGAATGACGTGAGCGGCTTCACCTGGGACGAGAATATGCTTCCCACTTTGAGAGCGAATACCTGCGGATGTGTGCTCATGCACACTCGCGGGCGTCCGGAAGAATGGCGCAACCAGCCTCCGTTGGATTCCAGGGAAGTTGTGCCGTTGGTGGTCGAGGGTTTGCGTCACCTAACAGAACGCGCACTACTTGGAGGACTGCATCGCGAGCGCATCGTGCTTGATCCTGGCTTTGGCTTCGGTAAGCGCATGGACGAGAATTTTTCCCTGCTCGCCGGGCTCGCGGAACTTCACCAGTTGCAATTCCCGCTGCTGAGCGGCACTTCGCGCAAATCTTTCCTTGCCAGGGCGGCAGCCTTCCGACTAGGCGGTCCCGATTCAAGCCGTTTGGCCGGAACCATCGCAACGGTGACGGCCAGTATCCTTCAGGGCGCGCATCTCGTTCGTGTTCATGATGTTAGAGAGACGGTGGAGGCAGCCCGAGTGGCTGATGCAATCCTGCAGGCGCAGAATTCTACGGAACAAGCAGCCGAAGGTGTAACTCGTAAGTTATAAGTCCTTTAATCACATCTAGTTAAGGGCACTATTGAAACAACCATATCGCTCCCGCCCGGCATCTAGCAGCACATGTAAGCAATTCGGGTCATCCGCGGGACTGCGACCTTGTTACCAGACTTCGAGGAACAATTCTTTGCGGCTCAGGGCGCGAGATGATCTCGATGAGCGCAAGTTTTTTGGACTGACTCCGCGAACGGAAAATCCCCCTCCAGTGGAGTGCGAGAGATTTCTTAAGGCTGATTGAGTGGCATATATATCCTGCCGCAACTCGAACGGAATCAGGTTCGGTTGCGTGCGTAACAAGCTAGCACTCTACGCTTCATAGAGTCACAATTCATGTCACGAACGGTTGCGCTGTGTGGTTTTGGGCTAGTCATGGGGAATGAGTCCTGCCCTGAGCTGGCTGCGTATCGCATTGAAGCCCGGACCAGCGATGCCAGGCAAGTAGTGCTCCACCTGTGCTCTGACCACATCCATCGCGCCTGGCACGTTGCACAGCTCGCTATCGATAAAAAGTTTCCCGCCGAGAACTTGCGCGTGCGCTCGATTCACTTGCATCAGGTGCAGCAGCGCGCGTCGATTGCCGAAGCCGCGTCTTAGTGCCACGGTGAGCCGGAAAGAGCGATCACAATGGTCACGACGGCGGAAATCGAGGTCACGAAGCTTGCATTGCGGCTTGCACTCCTTGTAATGACTCAGACATCTTCGTGACCTTTCTGTTTACCCTCGTGACCGGACCCTGCCCTGAGCGAAGTCGAAGAGTGTTCGCCGTTCCCCGTCTAGTAATTACGACAATTCCCGTAATCAACTTGCCAAAAAAATCCACGCTGGGATACATTCCTCTACTGCCGTAATTGTTGTAACTGTTGTGATTTTCCGGGTCCAAGTCTGGGAAGTGGAGTACGTAGTTTGATCAAGCTGGATTCTGTAGATCCGACCTCGCATCCTTCGGAAGAAGAGCCCCACATCCAGCGCGAGATCGATAGCGACAAGACCGGCACCATCCGCCGCTATCTGCGTCTCGCGGATAACCTGCTGAACAGCCGTGATGACGATCCCTCCAGCAACGCCGCTTAAGATTTCATGGTAGAGACGTCCGCCGCGGCGGACTGCGTCTCTACGAGAAGCTGAAATCGATCCATGCAGTTTCTCATTGAGTAATCTGCGGCTCACGAATACGATTCCCCTTCCGCAATTGGCCAATTACGAAAGATTGCGATGGATCCCGCCCGCCTTGCCCGCGAACTTGAAGAATTTCTCGCTACCGCTCCGCGCGCATGCGTTCTCGAAGAAGGCGAAACAACGTTCGATCTGAGCGCCGCCAAATATTCCGTCTCCGGCGAGAACGGAAAGTGCCTGCTTCACCTGTGGTCACAGGAAAGAAATTCGGTCAGGCGGGTTGTCGATCTCGAGCGAAAGAACGGACAGCTCAATTTGGCCGTCCAACGCTTTGGGAAGGGGTAACCGTCCTGGTTGGAAATTGTCTCCGACCGTGAGCGTCGTGCTCCGGCACTGCAGCGACAGACGCGATTGCAATACCAGAAGCTGCTCGGCCGAACGCTACAGCGCAGCTTCCCAGATTGGAATGTCGAGGGTCTGGTCTCGACTGCCGATCTGGAGCGCAGCTTCAGCCCCGTGTATACGCGCGGCCTGCTGCGTCGCGGACGATCGACGGTATGCGCCCTTGGAGTGAATGATTCAGAGTTGCAGGCATCCGTGGATGGAGCTCTCACTTTTGCTTTGCTCTGGTTTCACTATTGCCGAGAGCGCGATGCAGCCCGCTCTGTAATCGAAGCCCTGCGGCTGTTCGTTCCGCGTGGGCGCTCGGCGGTAGTTCAGGCGCGGATGCACTACCTGAATCGCGTCGCATTTCGCTTTGAATTATTCGAATTTGACGAACGAGGGGAAAGCCTTGAGCAACTCGATCTGTCGGATCAAGGAAATATTGCAACCCGCTTGGTACGCTGTCCCGAAACGAATCGTGTCAAGGAGCGCTTCAACGCCTCCGCCGAGCGCATCCGCACCGCGGTGCCTGAGTGCGAAAGCGTCGTCCTCAGCGCAACAGAGCTCGCCTTTCGCCTACATGGGCTGGAATTCGCGCGCGTAAGGGTTGCGACCACGAATGAGACCTTTGCACGGGGTGAAGAGATCGTCTTCGGCAGCGGTGCTCATGAGACCCTGCTTACCGAGCAATCCGAACCGCTGTTCGAAGACCTGATGCGGCGCCTTCGCGAGCTTCGTCGAACCGATGGGGACAAAAAGCATGCGTTGTGGCGCATGCAGCCGGAGCGATGGCTGGAATCGGAAGTGAAGAAAAACGTTACCGTGCTGGATGCACGACTTGATCCGTGTTATGCCTATGCGCAGGTTCCAGCCTTTGCTGCTTCCGATCGCGGGATGATCGATCTGCTGGCCAGCACTCGTGAGGGCCAGCTCGCAGTGATCGAACTCAAAGCCGACGAAGACATTCACCTGCCGCTACAGGGTCTCGACTATTGGTCGCGGGTGAAGTGGCATCACGAACGCGAAGATTTCCATCGGTTCGGCTATTTCGTTTCCCAGGATGGAAAGCCGCTCACGCTCTCCCCCCGAGCGCCACTACTGCTGTTGGTAGCGCCAGCGTTGCGCATCCACCCTGCAACCGACACGATCCTGCGCTATCTTTCACCAGAACTGGATTGGACTTTGATTGCTGTGGACGAGCGCTGGAGGGATGAGGTGAAGGTAGTGTTCAGGAAGAGAGTGCAAAAACGATCGGGTGATCGGGGGATCGGGCGGCATCAAGACTCGATATCTTCCCCACTGTCATCCTGAGCCCCTCTTTTGGGCGAAGGATCTCCGGAATGCGTCAGACTTATTTGCTGCGTCCTGGCATTTTGGCCGATACTCCAAGTTCTAGTGAGAGAGCCACACTAGCTGCAATTGCACCCGAATATTGCGGGAGATCCTTCGCCCAACAGAGGAACTCAGGATGACAGCTCTTGAGTAGGCCCCTTAGTCCGATCTTCCGATTCTGCCTCTCCACGAAATACTCGTGAGATGCCGCGCGCGATCCTTCTCGAGGGCAGTTCTCCTGAATGCGTAATGAAGATCTCGCCTTTCTTGCTCGACCGGTAATACCAACGCTTCAGCAGAGCGAGATGATCGGCCACTTCACCGCGCTCGGGTTTGCGCGTCTCAATGGTTGTGAGGGCCTCGGCTACTCGTGCTTCGAGCGTCTGCGGCTTTGATTTGTTCGCACCTTTAGCTTCCGCGCTGTCGAGTGGAACTGGTACTGCCACGTGCGGATGCGCGAATAAAGAACTGGATCCCGAATTGGGATTGGCGTGTTGAATGGCCGCTACGTTGAACTGCACGGGGCCATGGAGCAGGCCGTCCCGGAATTCGAATAGAGCAACGTGATCCTCAAGCGCAGACCGCTGCACAACTACAGCCCGGAGCTGTTCGATGCGCCCGACCATTTCGGGTACACCAGTCCACGATGCTTTGACCTTCTCAATACGTGCATGTATCGCGGAAGCCTTCTCGAATTCAAGTTCTGCCGACGCAGCCTCGCGTTCTGTTTCAAGTTGCGCGACCAGTGATTCCGCTCGAGTGTCGAGGTAGTCTTGCACCCGCGTGACCTCGTTCAGATACTCCGCATCAGTACATCCAGCGAAGCACGGAGCCAGGCACATCTTCATCTCCGAATAAATGCAGCCGGGAAATGACGGATCGGGATGAAGGTTGAACGTGCAGCGCCGCGACTTGAAGAGATCAAGCGCATCGTTCAGGAACTTATTAGCGGCAGCCTTCGAAGCGAAGGGACCGTAGTAGACACTCGTCTTTGGTGAGTGCGTACGATCATTTCCAGGTTTCGTGAGCAGCGCCGTCTTTCCTAATCGCCTTGTGAAATACGCCCGAGGGTATTCGTTTTCCCATCCAATCTTCACCAGTGGAGCCGGGATGAGTTTCATGCGCTTGCGATACGAGCGCGGAAAATGTTCGTGCAACGCTTTGTAGAGCAGCAAACGATTTTCAAAATCGGAACCAGTGAGCGTGTACTCAATCGCGCGCGTCCGGTCGCGGAGATTTAGACGCTTGCTGTCCGGCGAAGCCGGCGAAAGGAGCCGCTCCAGGCGCCTGCGCACGTTAGCCGCCTTGTTGATGTACGGCTCGGCGCTGGGATCGTCGCTGCGAAGGAGAAAGACGGCCGGCGTTTCCGGAAGCGTGCCGAGGGTTTCTGCGCTCCCCTCGGGCCTGAACGGGATGGACTGCTGCCATTTCATCTGACTGCTGCACTATGATTATGCGGGTTTGAAAGCAACTAATCAGTATTCAGTAGTCAGTCCGCAGTAAGACTGAGGGTACCTGCTCGGATTACACGGCCACGAGTTCGAAGCGCCGTTACGAAAATCGGAGTCGCTCGTCAAACATAAGCCGCCGGCAAGAACCTCTAGTATTGTCGGCGGCGGTTACTGACAACTGAGTAGAACGGAAGACGTTGGTTCAGGAGATCATTCGTTATGAAGAGACATATTGCGGTCGCTACATTGGTTGTTTTGCTCACGATGAGCTTGTCGGCACAACAGCAGGACAAGAGCAAACGTCCGAGCCCTCCGGGCACGGCAACGGTTACTTTCGCCGACGGCAAGAAGGTGACAATCGAATACAGCCGTCCATTCGCCAAAGGTCGCGAGATCTTCGGTGGATTGGTCCCATACGATCAGGTCTGGAGAACCGGAGCAAACGAAGCCACGTCTCTCAAGACCGACACCGACTTGGTCATAGGCGACGCCACTGTTCATGCCGGGAGCTATACGCTGTACACAATTCCGTCCAAAGGTTCGTGGAAACTGATTATCAACAAGCAGAACGGACAGTGGGGCACGGACTACGATCAGAGTCAGGATCTGGCGCGAGTGGATATGAAAGTAGTCCCTTGGGAACCAGTGGAGCAATTCACTGTCAGCTTAGACAAAACC
>DATMPC010000075.1 GCA_035567895.1 Terriglobales bacterium
GAGTATGGGTTGACGAGCAGCTCAGCTTTAACCCTTGGCATAGTCTGGCCGCGCATCGCCCCCTCGGCAACATCATGCGTGCGCGGTTCAAGGCATACCAAGCGTCCAGTCACTTTCGCCACAGCGCAGAGGGACGTCAGATGGTTGAGCCTCGAACCATCGAAGAAATGCCCGACTAGGTGCTCCATGGTTTCGAACAGCAAAGAAGTTAGATTGGATTCCTTGATGCGTTAGCTCTCCCATTTCGTATTAGATCGGTTCGAAATCCATGCAATCTACCTCAAAACCTTCATGCTTGCTCGCCGGAGAGAATTTCGTTCTGGAAGTGGCTGCCAAGGGCAATTCGCTGGAATCCATTCTGGAATCCCTATGCAGGGTCGTCGAACAGACCGCCAACGGATGTCTCTGCAGCGTCCTTGTGCTCGATTCCAGTGGCTCGACAATTCAGCAGGCAGTTGCGCCGAGCCTTCCATCCAGCTATAACGACCGGTTTCCAGGCATGCCGGTGGGTCTAGAAGGAGGACCTTGCGCTAAGGCTGCGCGCCACAAAACACAAGTGATCGTGTCGAACGTGTCTTCGGACACGCAATGGGACGCGTATGGATGGCGTGGCACCGCATTGAAGCACGGACTGAAAGCGTGCTGGTCCACGCCGATTCTGGCGTCGAACTGGGTCGTATTGGGGACATTCGGGATCTATTGGCGAGAGCCGCGAAACCCAACTGAACACGATCAAAAAGTCATCGAGCAGGTCACGCACCTTGCATCCGTCTTAATTGAGAGGAAACACAACGAGTTGGCCCTTCGACAGAACGAGGAACGTTTTCGTCTTATCGTCGATACGATTCCCGGATTCGTTTGTACTTTCAAAGCGAGTGGCGAGGTCGAACTTCTCAACCACCAGCTCCTGGAATATTTCGGTAAGAGGATTGAGGAAAGGAAAAATTCGCAGAAGAATTTCCCTACCTTCGAGCACGTACATCCGGATGACCTTCCCCGCGTAATGGAAGCGTATGGTCGTTGGCTTGAATCCGGGCAGCCGCATGGCCTTGAGTTCCGTCTGCGGCGCGCCGACGGTGTGTACCGCTGGTTTCAATCAAGCGCCCTCCCCGCGCGAGATACGGAAGGGCATATCACCGGATTGTACATATTGTTGACTGACATTGACGACCGGAAGCGCGCTGAGGATGCCCTGCGTGCGAGCGAAACCAATTTGCGCCTCATCATCGACGCCATTCCTCAGTTCATCGCTGCTTTCGGGACTGACATGAAACTTCAGTACGCGAATCAAGCCGTAAGGGAGTACACCGGCTTAACAACAGAGGAACTTATGTCGGAAGACCAACGTGACGTCGTCTTTCTTCGGGAGGATTCCGAGAGATTGCGCGAGCAGCGCGAAGTGGCAATCTCGCGAGGGGGCCCATTCGAGTACGAACGACGAGTGCGCCGCAGGGATGGTCAGTATCGTTGGTTCCTAGCCCGATACAACCCGCTGCGGGACGATCGAGGAGAGATTATCCGTTGGTATGCGACCGGTACCGACATCGACGATCGCAAACAGGCGGAAGAAAGAACGCGGCAAGAGAACTTCGCGTTGCGAGAGCAAATCGATCAGGCCTTCATGTTCGAGGAGATCGTAGGCTCTTCGCCCGCCTTGAAAGCTGTTCTCTCAGGTATCGTGAAAGTCGCTCCCACCGACTGTACGGTGCTGATCACGGGCGAAACAGGTACCGGGAAGGAACTGATTGCGCGCGCTATACATAGGGGTTCGCAACGTGCCGACCATGCCTTTGTTAGCGTGAACTGCGCCGCGATTCCTTCTTCACTCATCGCCTCGGAATTGTTTGGCCACGAGAAGGGAGCATTTACTGGTGCCCTGCAGCGTCGAGAGGGTCGCTTTGAGTTAGCGCACGCGGGCACGATTTTTCTTGATGAAATCGGCGAGCTTCCCCTGGAAACTCAGATTGCATTGCTTCGCGTGCTCCAGGAGCGTCAATTTGAACGGGTCGGGGGTAGCCGTGTCATTCGCACTGATGTTCGAATCATAGCCGCTACCAACCGCGATTTATCGACAGCGATTAACGCAGGCATCTTCCGAGCTGATCTCTTTTACAGACTAAACGTCTTCCCAATCTGTGCGCCGCCTCTCCGGAATCGAAAGGAAGACATCCCGATGCTGGTCGAGTACTTCGTGAAGCGCTACGCGGACAAGGTCCGAAAGCAAATCAGTAAGATCGACAAACACACGCTTAAGCTATGTCAGTCCTATCATTGGCCAGGCAATATTCGGGAACTCCAAAATATTGTCGAGAGATCCGTAATCCTCTGCACCGGGGATACCTTTTGGGTCGATGAGGCCTGGCTTTCTAGCCGGAAGGCATTTCGCGCGGAGTCGTTAGGTCCTCTCCTGCAGAACCTTCATGACTATGAGAAGGAACTCATCGAAGGGGCTCTTGCCGAAAGCAACGGAAAAGTTGGTGGGCCAAATGGTGCGGCTACGAGACTTGGAATTCCACGGTCGACGCTGGAGTCGAAGATCAAACAGCTCAACATAAAGAAATACTCCTTCCAGCAGGTCCAATCGTTCAACACCCAGAATTCTGGCAATTCCCAAGTTCCTGCCACTCCAGTTTCATCTTCGAGCCCTGTTTTCAGCGACATCTAAATTGGACATACGATTGCATTACTCATGACCGGTGACCGATGACTTTCAGGATCGAGACTGCGATACGGGGGAGATTCATAGTGTTCGTCCTCAGTGGCCGAAATCGAAACACCGGCGATAGCCGAGTTGAGGTCACTTTTTAAGCTCCAGACGGACGGCCTGCACATCGTTCTAGATCTGAAGGACGTTAGCCTGGTTGATCGCGACGTGCTCCGCTTTCTCGTTAGTTGTGAAGCGGATGGCGTGAGGCTTGAGAACTGCGCTCCATATATTCGCGAATGGATTGAGCGAGAAAAGGATTGAGAGAGAGGTGGCACTGGCGGCTTGTCGTTCAGCCCGAAGACATTGCTCGAGCCATGCTCGCAACGGAGGACGGCTTATGGAGTGATCTGCTCCCGCCAAAGGCATGCAGCTGCAGGAGATCAAGCAGCAACTAAGGATGCGCATGCATGATCCCGTGCCTCAGACCGGCGCGTGGCTCAGCCGCGTCTTCCGCGGCAAGTTCGTCGCCGGACTGCGGCGCCTCTTTGCCCGCCATCGGTTGGGTTTTTTCGGCGAGTGCATGCCGCTCCATGAGGAGAAGCACTTCGCCCTCTTCCTGCGCACGCTTTATCGGCAAGACTGGGTCGTCTATGCCAAGCCGCCCTTCGGCGGCCCCGAGCATGTGCTGCATTACCTGGCACGCTACACCCACCGCGTTGCTATCTCCAACCATCGCCTACTCCCTGTCTCAGCTTCCGAGGTCCGCTTCCGCTGGAAAGACTACGCACACGGCAGCAAACAACGCACCATGACGCTTGCCTCCGAAGAGTTCCTGCGCCGCTTCCTCCAGCATGTGCTGCCGCGGGGCTTTCCCCGCATCCGCTACTTCGGCTTCCTGGCCAACCGCCGACGCGCCCGTCTGCTGCCACTCTGCCACGCTTGCTCTACCAGGCTCCTCCCGCCGAGACTTCTTCCGCCGCACAACCCACCACGCTATGGAAGTGCCCGCGCTGCCATGGACTCATGCATCTGGTCGAACGGCTCTCGGTCGCACAACTCTTCTTCGCTCAACGAAAGGAGGTACACCTGCTTGACTCTTCCTAGCCCCCAGATCAAAGCGCTGCTCATCGTATGCTTCACCGCACACTCACTGGAAGTGTGCCTCAGCTCAGAAAACAGCCCTTTCCGTCCAACCTTCGCTGCGTTCTGCAGCGGCTCCCCGCATGGGTTGCGCCTGGTTGCGGAGAACCTCCACTCCATTCAGCACGTCTCGTCTGACTCTCTCAGCACGTCCCAGCGAATGAAAAACCCATAGCCGCCAGCATCCTTGCCCGCCGCACCAGCGCCTTCCTTCAAACCGCTCTATCCGACCTGCTCCGCTCTGGCATCCACTGCCCACGCCTGATCCCGCGGAGCAGCTCCGATAGAGTCCTGACGTTATACATCCGCATGAAATGGAGCGGATCACTAATGATGCTGCATGGCGAGTCGAAAAGAGCGCTGGGCTGTATCTATGGATCAGCCCCTGAAGTAGCAGAGCGGCGATCAGGCCGTACTAGAATGACAAACGGTGACTTGTCATTTGGCTGCTGAGAAGTTCGTTGGTCTCAAGAGAGAGCTTTCGATATCGATGATCAAAGGGCCGTCCTCCTCTGTCGATTTACGGATGGCCAGCCATTCAGCGTCTGACTCAAACGCATCCCACTGTTCTTGGCGCTTCGCAAGCGACTCCCATGCGAGCAGATAAGTCAGGTGTTGTTCTGAGCGACCAACGATTGTCGTCCAGAACCCGACTTGCAGGATGCCATGGCGGACCATTATCGGCAAGGTTTGATGTTCGAAGCGTGTCAGCAGAGCCGCCATGCGGCCCTGCACCACTCTGTAAACACGAAGCTCGTAGATCATGTGTCTCCTGACAATCCGGATTTAGGCAAAGCTGAGCACTTCGGTCAGCGGGCGTCTGCTTTTTTGCGGCCAGTTATTGGTAGCTGCTCGACCAATCGCAACCAACATTACTGGAATCTCATCGGGGAGAAGGCTGAATTCACTCGCGACGGCCACAGGATCGAAGCCGATCATCGGGGAAGAGCCGAACCCATGCACTTCGGCGGCATATAGAAGTGACGCAGCTCCAAATGTAGCGCTTCGTATCGCTTCATCCCGCTGCATTTGCGGCTTATCGTCGTACAGACCTTTAGCC